>NZ_JBHVDD010000009.1:0-150804 GCF_042802995.1 Streptomyces sp. NPDC057438 | reverse complement strand
TCCGGCCGGAGGCTCGGCGGAGGGCCGACACGGGGTGGTGCCGGAGTGGCGGAGGACGTCAGCGGTTGCGGAAGCGCACGGAGCTCGTCACCGATACTGCGGATCTGCCGGGTCGGGTGGCTCGTTCACGCCTATCGTGGAACGGCACACCGACGCTCGGCGCCAAGGCAGGCTGGACATGAGGGAACCGCATATCGACTATGCGGAGGTCTTCCGGGCACTGCCCGGCATGGTGGCGCTGCTCACGCCCGATCTCGTGTACGTCGACGCCAACGACGACTTCCTGCGGCTGGCCGGACGCTCCCGCGACCAGCTGTTGAACCGCTACATCTTCGACGTCTTCCCCGAGAACCCGAACGAACCGGCGGCGGCCGGGATGCGGGAGACCCGGGAGTCCATGCTGCGCGCGGTGGCCACCGGCGAACGCGACACGATGGCACTGCTCCGCTACGACATCGAGGACCCCCAGCTTCCCGGCTCCTGGCAGGAGCACTACTGGAGCCCGGTCAACGCGCCCGTCCTCGGCCCCGACGGCGAAGTGGTCCTGATCGTCCACCGGGTGGAGGAGGTCACCGAACTCATCCGCGCCCGGGGCGGCCCCGGGGGCGACACCCGCGCCCAGGTGCTGGAGGCCGAGCTGTACACCCGCGCCCGGGAACTGCAGGAGGTCAACGAACGGCTGCGCACGGCCCACGCCCACGAACGCGAGGTGGCCCTGGCCCTGCAGGCCGCGATGCTGCCCCCACCCGGCCCGACCGGACAGCACGACGCGGCCGTCCGGTACCGCCCGGCCATCGGCGCGCTGAACGTGTGCGGCGACTGGTACGACCTGGTCGGCCTGCCCGGGGAGGGCCTCGCGGTGGCCGTGGGCGACGTCGTCGGCCACGGTCTGGCGGCCGCCTGTGCCATGGGGCAGCTGCGCAGCGCCCTGAGCGGGGCCACCCGTGTCTCCGGCGGTCCGGCCGAGGCGCTGGAGGCCCTGGACCTGTACGCCCGTTCCGTCGAGGGCGCCGAGTCGACCACCGTGGTGACGACCTTCATCGACTGGGACAGCCACACCATCACCTACAGCTGCGCCGGTCATCCGCCGCCCGCCCTCGTGCACCCCGACGGCACCGTCACCTTCCTCGACCAGGCCACCGACCCGCCGCTCGCCGCCCGGCCCACCCACGCCGCCCGGCCCCAGGCACGCACGTCCTTCGTCGAGGACTCCACCCTGGTCCTCTACACGGACGGACTGGTCGAGCGCCGCACCGAAGGCATCGACACGGGTCTGGAGCGCCTCGCCGACTCCCTGGCCCATCACCGCAAGCAGGACCCCGAGACCCTGGCCGACGCCCTGCTGGCGGACCTCCTGCCGCTGACCGGCAACACCGACGACACGGCCCTGATCGTCCTGCGCCTGTGACCCGCAGCCGCCCCGGTCCGTGCGGGCCGGCCAGGGCGCGCCGGCGCCCTCACCTGCCCCAGATCTTCCGGTATCCCTCCCGGTAACCCGACGGGTTCCAACTCGTGGCGCCCTCGCTGTTGTCGGCCGTACTGATGTGGACCGGGGCCACATAGCCGCTCGCCGGGCGGCGGGAGAAGGCACGGTTGAACTCGTCGACGATCTGCCAGCCCTGGAGGGTGAGCGGCTCGGGGACGGTGGCCGCCTGGTACTGGCCGCTGTTGACACGTTGGAAGGCGGAGGGGTCGCCGTCCCCCGCGCCGATGTTGAAGGGCGGTCCCGAGCCGTCCTTGCCGGCGGCGCGGAAGGCGGGCGCGGCGTCGGCGAAGTACAGGTCGTTGATGGCGACGGAGTGGGTCCAGCGGTTCTGGAAGCGGGAGAGGAGCGAGGAGACCTCGCGGGGCGTGCGGCTGCTCGCGTCGGGGATCGGGATGTTGACGTACGACAGGAGCTTCACGCCCGCGCAGGTGGCGAGTTCCTCCCTGATCAGGTCGGACTTGTTCTTGGCGAAGGGGATCGAGGCATCGGTGAGGATCACGACTCCGGCGTCGCCGCCGGAGGAGGAGACGACCCACTGCGCGCTGATCCTGGCGACGTCCTCGACTCGCGTGGTGACGTTGGTGAACAGGGCGGGGCGCCGGCTGGGGCCGGGTGCGGCGACCGCGTGCCAGCCGATGACGGGGATGCCCGCCCGCTCGGCAGCGGCGAGCTGCTGCGAGGTCGCGCCGGGGTCGAAGCCGCCGACGACGATGCCCGAGGGCCGGAGCGTCACCGCCTCGCTCATGGCCGCCTGGATGCCGGCGGGGGTGCCGCCGCCGTCGATCACCCGGACGTTCCAGCCGACGACCCGAGCGGCCTCCCGGACGCCCTCGGCGGCGCCCGCGACTCCGGGATTGGTCATGGTCTGGGCGACGTACACGAGGGTGCGACCCGTCACGGCCTTCGGACCGGTGGCCGGGCCGTTCCAGGGGACGTCGGTCCGTTCCGCCCGGCCGACGGCGGCCCGGGCCTCGGCATAGGCCCTCGGGCAGCCGTTCGGGCCGGAGGCGGACGCCTCGGGGGCACCGGAGGAGCCGCGTTCGCAGCCGGCGAGCAGGGCGGTCGTCACGGTCAGCAGCGCGGCCGCCGCGTACCGGGCCCCGGATGCGCCGGAGCCGGTGCCGCGTCGGCGCGGGCCGTGGGGGGAGTGGTGCACGAGTGCTCCTCGCGGAGGGACGAGCGGGAGGGCGCGGCGGCGCGTGGCCGCGGTCATGGCGTGCCGCCCGGCGGCGGCTCCGCGGGGTCGGCGGGTGCGTCGCGGGCCGCGAAGGCGCCGGTGCGCATCCGGCGGCGGGCGGCGTATCCGGCCAGGCCGACGGCGAGGAGCAGGGTGCCGCCGTGGAAGAGGGGCACCGTCCAGAAGTCGGCACCCATCTGCGCGATGCCGGTGAGGCCGACGGCGAGGACGGCGACGGCGACGAGAGTGCCCAGGGCGTTGGGGCGGCCGGGTTTGATGGCGGTGGAGCCGAGGAGGGCGCCGACGAAGGCGGGCAGCAGATAGTCGAGGCCGACGCTCGGGTTGCCGATCTGCTGCTGGGCGGCCAGCAGCACCCCGGCGAGGCCGACGATCAGGCCGGACGCGGCGAAGGCGCAGACGGTGTACCTGCGGACGGGAATGCCGACGAGGTCGGCGGCGCGCGGGTTCGATCCGACGACGTAGAGGCAGCGGCCGATCGGGAGCCGTTCCAGCACCAGCCAGAGGGCGAGCGTGAGGGCCAGCACGTAGAAGGCGGGGACCGGGAGGCCGAGGAAGGAGGAGGTGTAGAGGTCGGTGAAGGCGGGCGGGAGACCCTGGGGTCCGGGGACGATCCGGCCGCCTTCGGTGACCCAGCCGGTCACCGCGTACATCATGCTGCCGGTGCCGAGGGTGGCGATGAAGGAGTCGATGCGGCCGAACTCGACGATGACACCGTTGAGGACGCCCACGACCGTCCCGCCGACGGTGACGACGAGGCACGCGAGCGGCCAGGGCCAGTCGGCGTCGACGATCAGGTACAGCACCATGACGTGCGCCAGGCCGAGTCCGTAGCCGATGGACAGGTCGAACGCGCCGGTCACGATGGGGACCATGGCGGCCAGGGCGAGGACGGCCGGGATCGACTGGGTGGAGAGGACCGAGTCGACGGTGTCGAGGGTGGGGAAGGTGCGCGGGAGCGTGAGGGAGAAGACCAGGACGAGCAGGACGGTCAGACCGAGCAGGCCGTAGGCGCCGATGAGGTGCCCGCCCGTACGGGCGCCGGCGGCAGTGCCTCTCGACGGGCGCGGGCGGTGCGGGCGCGGGGAGGGCGGGGGGTGCGGGCCGGTCATGGGGCCGTCGCGGTTGTGCCTGGGGGCATGGCCGAGGCCGCCCGGGTCAGGGCCGCGACCGTGAGTGCCGGCCCGGCCGGTTCGGCGGTCACGGCCCCGCGGACGAGGACCAGGGCGCGCCCGCACACGCCCGCGACCTCCTCGAAGTCGGTGGAGATGAGGAGGACGGCGAGGCCGTCGGCCAGCGCCTCGCCGAGCAGCCGGTGGACGGCCGCCTTGGCGCCGATGTCCACGCTCGCCGTGGGCTCCTCCAGGATCAGCAGCCGCAGGCCGGTTCGCAGCCGGCGGCCCAGCATCACCTTCTGCTGGTTCCCTCCGGACAGGACGGCGATGGGCACCTCGCCGTCGCGCGGCCGCACCGAGAACCTGTCGATCAGGGCGGCGGCCGCGGCCCGCTCACGGCGGGGGCCGAGCCAGCGGGGCGCCGGCCCCTCCCCCGCGCGGGGGTCGGCCAACAGGTTCTCCCGCACGGTCAGTTCGGGCAGGCAGCCCTCCCGCTGCCGGTCGCCGGGCACGAGGGCGACGCCGCGCCGGACGGCCTCGGCGACGTTGCGGGGGCGGTACGGGGCGCCGTCGAGGAGAACCCGTCCCGCGAGGAGGGGCCGGGCGCCGGCGAGGGCCCGGCCGAGCTCCGCGTGCCCGGCGCCCGACAGACCGACCAGGCCGAGGGCCTCCCCGGCTCTCAGCTCCAGGTCGACCGGCCCCGCGCCGGAGGTCCGTACACCCTCCAGGGTCAGGACGGGCGGGGCGCCGGCCGGTACGGGGGCGGGGCGGGGCCCGGCCGGGGCCGGGACGGGCCGGAGCCCGGCCGGGTCCTCGCCGGTGATGTCGCGCACCAGGCGCAGCGGGCTGTGGCCCGCGGTCGAGCCGTGGCTGACGAGACGGCCGTCCCGCAGGACGGCGAAGGCGTCGGCGACCTCGTACACCTCGTCGAGGCGGTGGCTGACGTAGAGGATGCCGTGCCCGCGGTCGCGCAGGGAGTGCAGGACGCGGAAGAGGCGAGCGCAGTCGGCGGCGGGGAGCCGGGCTGTCGGTTCGTCGAGGACGATGAGTTTCGCGCGGGTGGCCAGGGCACGGGCGATGGCGACCAGGGACCGCTCGGCGGGGGCGAGCCGGGCGATCGGCGCGTCGGGGTCGAGGTGGCCGCCGACGAGGGCGAGGGCCTCGGTGCAGCGGTCACGGGTGCGGCGCCAGGAGATCAGCCCGGCCCGGCGCGCGTATCCGTTGCTCAGGGCGATGTTCTCGGCGACCGTCATCCACTCGACGAGACCGAGGTCCTGGTGGATGAAGGACATGCGCGGCGTGGCGGTGTGGCTCGCGAGCGGCTGCCCGTCCACGGTGATCCGGCCCGCGTCGGCGGGGTGGACGCCGGCGAGGATCTTGATGAGGGTGGATTTCCCGGCTCCGTTGGGACCGAGGAGCGCGAGGACGCTGCCCGCGTGGACGTCCAGGTCCACGCCGGCCAGGGCGAGGGTGCCGCCGAAGCGCTTGGTGAGGCCCCGGACACGGACCAGCGGCTCCGGCCCGCGGGGCGGAGCCGGCTGCGCAGAGGTGTCGTGAGCGTCGTGCACGGACAGCTCCGGGGGTCGGCCTGGCGAGTTCTTCCGGCTTCTGCTTGCGGCAGCGATACTAAC
This sequence comes from Streptomyces sp. NPDC057438, assembly GCF_042802995.1. NCBI lineage: Bacteria > Bacillati > Actinomycetota > Actinomycetes > Kitasatosporales > Streptomycetaceae > Streptomyces > Streptomyces sp. NPDC057438. Next base: position 145,377 of record NZ_JBHVDD010000009.1, on the reverse strand, counting down.
CACCCATATCGCTTTATATACGGTATTTGTTCGTCGGTCGGCGTCACGGCATTTGGTCGTCGGTCGGCGTCGGTCGCGTCAGCCGCCGTCGAGTCCGCACTGGGCCCAGATGACCTTGCCCTCCGGGGTGTAGCGCGTTCCCCAGCTCTGGGACAGCTGGGCGACGAGGAAGAGGCCCCGCCCGCCCTCGTCGGTGGTGGCCGCCCGGCGCAGATGCGGAGCGGTGCTGCTGGTGTCGGAGACCTCGCAGATCAGGGAGCGGTCGTGCAGCAGCCGCACCCGGATCGGCCCGGTGCCGTGGCGGATGGCGTTGGTGACCAGCTCGCTGAGCATCAGTTCGGCGGCGAACGCGGCCTCGCCGAGGCCCCAGTCGGCCATCTGCCGCTGGGCGGCGGCGCGCACCTCGCTGACCCGGGCGGGGTCAGCCGGCAGCTCCCAGGTGAAGATCCGCCGCGGGTCGAAGGCGTGGGTGCGGGCGACGAGCAGGGCGATGTCGTCGCCCGGATGGGCGGGCGCCACGGTGTCCAGGACGACCCGGCAGGTCTCCTCCGGAGTGTGCTCGGGGTGGGCCAACGCGCCGCGCAGCTGGTCCAGGACCACGTCGACGTCACGTTCGCGGTCCTCGATGAGTCCGTCGGTGTAGAGGACGAGCCGGCTGCCCTCGGGCAGGTGGATGTCGACGGCTTCGAAGGGCAGCCCTCCGAGGCCCAGGGGTGGTCCGGCGGGCAGTTCGGGGAACGACACGGTGCCGTCGGGGCCGACCAGGGCGGGCGGCGGATGACCGGCGCGGGCCAGGGAGCACGACTGCGAGGTCGGGTCGTAGACGGCGTAGAGGCAGGTCGCGCCGATGATGCCGCCGCCGTCGGAGACGGGGTCCTCCCGGTCCAGCCGGCCCACGAGGTTGTCGAGGTGGGTGAGGACCTCGTCCGGCGGGAAGTCGAGCTCCGCGAAGCTGCGGGCTGCCGTACGGACCCGGCCCATGGTCGCGGCGGAGAGCAGGCCGTGGCCGACGACGTCACCGACGAAGAGTCCGATCCGGGCGCCGGAGAGCGGGATGACGTCGTACCAGTCGCCGCCGACGTCGGACTCGGCGGGCAGGTAGCGGTGGGCGACCTCGACGGTGTCCTGGTCGGGGAGCCCCTGCGGGAGGAGGCTGCGCTGCAGGGCGAGGACCATGGTGCGTTCGCGGGTGTAGCGCCGGGCGTTGTCGATGGACAGGGCGGCGCGGGTGGCGAGTTCCTGGGCCAGCGAGCGGTCGTCGTCGCCGAAGGGGGCGGGGTCCTGGGCGCGGTAGAAGGCCGCGACCCCCAGGACCACGCCGCGGGCGACCAGGGGGACCGCGATGAGGGAGTGGACGTGGCTCAGCAGCCGGTCGGTGTGCTCGGGGTCCTGCGCGAGCCAGCCGGCAGCCGTCCGCAGGTCCGGCTCCAGCACCGCTTCCCCTCTGGTCAGGGAGCGCAGCTGCGGAACGGTCGGGCCGTAGTCGACCTGCTTGCCGACCGGACTGAAGGGCAGGTCGTCGCGGATGCCGTGGACCACCGTGCGGCGCAGGTCGTCGCGCGGGTCCGCCGCCTCCTCGCCGCGCAGCACGGGTTCGGCGAGGTCGATGGTGACGTAGTCGGCCAGGCGCGGGACCGCCGTCTCGGCGAGTTCCCGGGCGGTGCGGCGCACGTCCAGGGTGGTTCCGATCCGGGCGCTGGCCTCGGACAGCAGTTCCAGCCGGCGGCGGGCCGCCAGGGCGTAGGTGCCGACGTGGGGCTCGCCCACCATCAGCAGACCCCGGTCGGGGGCCGGGGAGCCGTCGGCGGCCGCGGCGGTCCTGGCGGATGATGCGGGGGCGTGCAGATGCCCGGACGCGGGGACGGCGGTGAGCGGGCCGGGCGTCAAGGTGAGGGTCCCGCCCTGACCGGGCCGCACCGGCGGCGGGGTGCCGACGGACGCGACGCCCCGCACGGGCTCGCCGGGGAGGGCCGGCACCGGTTCGGGCGGACGTGAGGCGACGAGAGCCTCGTACCGTGGGGCACCGGACAGAACGGCCTCCACGGCGATGCCCTCCACTCCGGAGGCGCTGGTCATCAGGCGGCTGACGAGCGTGATCCGCCGGCCGTCGGTCAGGGGCACGTCGACGGCGGCCCGCTGGGCGCGGGCGATCAGTTCGGCGGCCTTCTCCAGGAGGGTGGCCCGATCGGCGGGGCGCAGCCCCTGGACCAGTTCGTCGACGCCGACGCCGTGGTGCGGGCCCCGGCCGGTCTCGGCCCCGGCGTCCAAATAGGCCCGCAGCAGGGACCGTTCACGCATGGAGCTCTGCCCGAGCAGCCGCCGTTCGATGGCAGCGGCCGCCTTGCGGATCACGCCGTCCAGCGCCGGGTGCTCGAAGCCGCGCGGGTACCCGAAGCACAGGACGCCCTCGATACGGCCGCTGAGCGGGTCGCGTACGGGGAGCGCGCGGCAGGCGCTGGCCTGGGAGCGTTCGGCGAAGTGCTCGGCGCCGTAGACCCGGATGAGCCGCCGTTCGGCCAGGGCGAGGCCGATGCCGTTGGTGCCCGCGAACTGCTCGGCGAACACGAACCCGGGGACGGTCTGGATGTCCGGGAGCCCTCTGGCCAGTGACGCCTCCCCGAAGCGGCGCAGCAGGACGGTGCCGTTCGCGTCGGCGACGGAGATGTTCATCGCGCTGCCGGCGAACCTGGACTCCAGCCGGTCGAGCACCGGTACGGCCGCGCGGGCGATCCGGTCGTCCCGGTCGAAGTCCTCCCGGAAGGGCAGGTCGGACCGGTCGGGGGACAGTCCCAGCGACCGGCACCGCTGCCAGGAGCTGAGGATCGACGTGCGGACACCCGTCTCCAGCGACTCACCCTGCAGAAACCGCTCACGGAACAGGGCCGGACCCCGGTCGCGGAACGGGGCGGGGCCCGTGCCGTCTGTCGCACGTCCCGTGAGTATCGGCTCGCCGTCGGACCGCACCACGCTGGCCTCACTCGCACCCTGGACAATCCGCTAATCGGAAATACCTGGCATTGACGAGGATACGGGCATCGGCAACACGAGTCACGGTTCGCGGATCGCTCACCCCTGGCGACGGGCCGGGGGAGCGGCGGAGCGGGCGCGGGGAACGTGGGGGCCGGCCCGGGGGGCGCCCCCTCTCGACGGAGGTCACCGTCGGGTGGGCGTCGGCGGGCGGGTGCCTCCGCACCGGCGGCCGTCTTCGCGCTCACGCCGCCACCGGCCCGCAAGAGAGGGCCCGCGGGGCGCTCGCCGCCGGACCGCGTGACGCCCTGCGCGGGCCATCGGGGGGCCACCCCGCACCGCCGACCGCGCAACCCGCATCCCAAACGGGGCCATCGGCAGGAACGGCAGGGCGGCGGGGCGGCGGGGCGGCGGGGCGGCCCAGGGCACCGCCCTGGTGGCCGGGGTGCCGCCCCGGTCGGCGGAGTGGTCGTGGGAATGATCGCGGGGCGCGGGCCCGGCGGCCCACGCCCGGCGACCGGACGAATCAGACCAGGGCGGCGACCAGCACGGCGAACGCGGCGACGATCACGGCGACGCGGACGTAGTGGAGGCGGTCCCAGCGGTTCACCTGTTCCTTCCAGTCGGCGGGCCGGTTGTCAGGGGTCCACGTCTTGCTCCGGTCGTTGATCGGGACGAGCAGCAGGACCGACATGATCACGCTGAGCAGCAGCAGCGCGCCGGCCGTGACGACGAGGCCGGTGCCGTGGTGCTGCCGGCCGGCCACCGCCCAGACCGCGACGAGGACGAGCGAGGTGATGTACCAGACCGGCATCACGGCGCCGAGCATCCGGCCCCCGTGGGCGCGGCCGAGTTGGCCGCTGTCCTCCGGCAGGGCGTCGAAGATCCGCTTCATGACGAAGGCGACGGAGAACTCCACCCCCACCATCACGCCGACGGCCACGGTGGTGAGGACCTGCAGAGCATGAAGCATGACGACCTCCGGGATCTAGCATTGACAGGTGGCGTACCAACGCTAGCTCTACTGCTGCTCGATTGTCTAGCGGTGCTAGGATCGAGTCATGTCGGTACAGGAACGCAAGGAACGCGAACGGGCGGACCGCGAACGCCTCATCGTGGCGACGGCCCGCGAACTCGCCGAGCGGCAGGGCTGGGACGCGGTCACCACCCGTCGGCTCGCCGAGCGCATCGAATACAGCCAGCCCGTCCTCTACAGCCACTTCCGCGGCAAACGCGAGATCATCGGCGCCGTCGCCCTCCAGGGCGCCGCCGAGATGGCCGTGGCGCTGCGGGCCGCGGCCTCCGCCGCGGACGGCCCTCGCGCCCGGGTCACCGCGCTCGCCCGCGCCTACCTCGACTTCGCCGAGCGCAACCCGGCGGTCTACGACGCGATGTTCCAGCTCGACGGCGGCCTGGCCTTCGCGCAGGAGGACACCCCGGAGCCGCTGAAGGACGCCTTCGCCGCGCTGCTGGAGAGCCTCGGGGAGGTCGCCGGAGAGGGCGTGCACCCGGGGCTGTTCACCGAGGTGTTCTGGGCGTCCCTGCACGGCCTGGCGACCCTGACCCGGGCAGGACGACTACCGCCGGAGGAGTCCGAGCGAAGGGCGGAACTGCTGGTGGACCGCCTCGCCGTGCTCTGACGCTCCGCCCTGGCGGGCGCGCGGCCGCAGAACGGCGGGCACCCCGCGGTGCGCGGCCTCGGCCCGGAGGTGCCACACCGCGCCGCGTGACTCGCACCGGTCAATCCCCTCGCGCACGCTCCCGGTGTCCCCCGCCCGGACGCCGGGACGGCGGTGGGGACGGCTTGGGGCGGGAGCGCACCCAGTCGAGGAGCAGCACCGAGCACAGGGCGGCGAACGCGCACCACGTCGAGACGAACTCCAGCCGCCACAGTGCCCAGCAGGCCGCGGCACCGACGGCGGCGAGAAGGCCGAGTACGGTGAGCCGCCGGTCGCCGGAGAGGAGCAGCGCGCCGACCGTCGCGAGGAGGTAGCCCGCGACGAGGAGCACCGGGTGGGAGAGGGCGACCGTGTAGCCGATGGTGCGGCCGCGGATCTCGGCCGTCACCGGACCGTCGACGAGGCCGCGGGTCAGCAGCGCGGCGGTCCCGACACCGATGACGAGGAGCACGACCAGCCGGGTTCGGGCGCGGGGCGGCGCCGCGCACCACACGCCGACGGGCACCCAGACGGCCAGCAGCGGCAGCGCGATGACGGTCCACGCGACGGTGGCCGCCCCGCCTCCCCCGCCCGAGGACCAGACCACCGCCTCCACGATCTGGTGCGCCCCCAGCAGCAACGGCAGCGCGGCGAGCGGCAGATACCGGACGTCGCGCACCAGCGCCACACAGACCGCCCCGACGGCCGCGACACCGGTACCGGCCACGAGATCGGCCGTCGCACTCCAGCACATCGCGCCACCATCGGGTCGACCGGCATCAGCGCGGCCACGGTACGTCGCCCTCCGCGGAGGCTCGCGGGGCGACACGAATGACAGAGGGTCGTCGACGGCACGAGGGCTCCCGCCGGCGCGTCACCGGAGGAGAGATCACCGCCTACGCGAGCGCGGCCGCGAGTCTGTCCGTTCCCGGGCCGGTGACACCCTTCAGCCCGGCAGGCCGCCCCGTCGCCAGGAGGAGCAGGTCGGCCACCGGTCCCCGGACCTCGTCGGGGCCGGCGCCCGTCGCCCAGGTCGCGTCGGTCGCCACCATGCGCACGCCCCTCAGTCGCTTGCGCGCCCCGTAGAACGGACTGGCCGCGACGTGGGCGAGCGCGGCGGTGGCCCGCTCCGCGGGCATCGGACGGTCGCGCCCGAGGGGGCGCGCGATGTCCTGGCCGTGGACGAGGAAGTCGACGAGCGGGTCCAGCGGCGCCGCCAGAGGCGCGCGGCGGGACGAACCAGCCGTCTCACGGATCTGCGCGACGAGTTCGGCCGGCCCGAACCGGACCGCCCGTTCCCGGGCGAGGTCGAACTCCATCCGGTTCCAGTCGCCCCGCGCCCGGATCGCACCCCTGATCGTTCCGAGGAGCGTGGTGCGGGTCGACAGGGTCAGGTGGGCCGCCACATCGCGCATCGTCCACCCGGCGCAGAGCGAGGCTTTCTCCCACTCGTGCCCGTCGAGACCGTCGAGGAGGTCGGCGACGCCCAGCCGCTCCGCCTCGGTCCATCGCAGAATCCGCTCATGGTCCATGTCGTCCGACACTCCTTCACCCGGGGCAGGGCACTCGGCACCGCCATCCCCCTGTCGACCGCCGCCGCAGGCAGAACCGATCGAGCCACAGGTGTGACTCACATCACTTTGGCGCGACCTCGGCCGCACTCCCACCCCCGGTCCGTGATGTGTTTTTGATGGGCTTCCGTGCATTGAATGATGGGTTCCGGCTGCGCAGACTGACAGGGACACCCGGCTGCGAAAGGAACCTCGATGCTCCCCATCGCCGCGGCGCAACGGGTCTGGCCGACCGAGGCGGACTGTGATCTCGGCGCCTTCCGCACGCTCGTCGAGCAGCGCACCGACCCCGCCGGCCATCCCTCGGCCGACCGGGTCGAGCACGGTGTGCCGCTCTACGACAGCGCCCGGCTCCGTGCCCTCACCGCCACACCGGAGGGCCGCCGGAGCGTCCAGGCCGAGCTGGCCCGGACCTTGATGGACGGCCCCGGAATCGTCGTGTTCAAGGGCGCGTTCGCGGATCCGGCCGTCGTGGACCGGGCGTCCGCCGTCTTCCGGGACCTGATCGAGGAAGAGCGCGTCGCGGGCACCGCGCGGGGCGACCACTTCGCGAAGCCCGGCGCCAACGACCGCGTCTGGCGCGCACTGGACAAGATGGCCGTGCGCGCGCCGGACGTCTTCGCCGACTACTACGCCAACGACATCCTGGCCCTGATCGCCGAAGCCTGGCTCGGCCCCGCCTACCAGATGACCTCGCAGGTCAACGTGGTCAACCCGGGCGGCGCCGCCCAGAGCCCGCACCGCGACTACCACCTCGGGTTCCTCTCCCAGCGGCAGGCGGCCGCCTACCCCGCGCACGTCCACCGCCTCTCCCCCGTCCTCACCCTCCAGGGCGCGGTCGCCCACTGCGACATGCCCGTCGAGTCCGGGCCCACGCTCTACCTGCCGCACTCCCAGAAGTACGAGCCGGGCTACCTCGCCTGGCGACTGCCGGAGTTCGTCGAGTACTTCGACGCCCACCACGTCCAACTCCCCCTCGACAAGGGGGACGCGGCGTTCTTCAACCCCGCGCTGTTCCACGCCGCCGGACACAACCGCTCGTCGGACGTCCGCCGCATGGCCAACCTGCTCCAGATCTCGTCGGCCTTCGGTCGCGCCATGGAGACCGTGGACCGGGAGGCGATGGCCGAGGCCGTCCTCCCCGTCCTGACGCACCGCAGGTCCGAGGGCGCCACCGAGGACTGGCTGCGCCGCGTCGTCGCCGCCACCGCCGAGGGCTACCCCTTCCCCACCGACCTGGACCTCGACCCGCCCGTCGGCGGCCTCGCCCCGGCCTCCCAGGCCGACATCCTCTGGCAGGCCGTCAGCGAGAACTGGACCCCGGACCGGCTGCGCCGCGAACTGACGGCCTCCCGCCGCCGCCGAGGACGCTGAGCAGCCTCAGACCCGACAGCCGCAGCAGCGACAGCGGCGGCGACAGCGGCGGAAGCGCATGACCGGCGCATCGCGCGGTGCGGATGTCGTCGCGAGGGGTTGACGGCGGTAGGTGTGACGGCCACCTTCGAAAGCGCACCCTGGCGGGAGCGCTCCCATGCCTCACGCCCCCACGCACCCCCACCGCTGCGTCGAAGGGACGATCATGCGCACACCTCGCCACTTATCCCGACGGACGTTGGTGGCGGCCGGCGCCGCCGGCCTCGCCGCCACCGTCGTGTCCCCGACACCGGCCGCCGCGCGAGGCACCGGGGCAGGGTCGTCGGCGGCCCGGTTCCACACGGTCGGCCGGGTGGAAAGGGCCGCGGACGGGTCCGTGCGGTACAGCTGGCCCGGTGTCTCCTTCGAAGGCAGGTTCCGCGGGACCGGGATCGGGGTGGTCCTCGACGACGCCGACAACGACTACGACGTCCAGGTCGACGGGGAGACGGTGGCCACCCTCGTCACCCCGGGCCGGACCGTCTCCTGGATCGACGGCCTGGCCGACGCCCCGCATCGCGTGCGGGTCGTGAAGAGGACGGAGAGCCCGTGGGCGGCCGGCCGGTTCGGCGGTTTCGTCGCGACCGCCGGCGGCGCGATTCTCGCGAGGCCCCGGGCGCGCGACAGACAGATCGAATTCATCGGCGACTCGTACACCGCCGGTTACGGAAACATGTCCACCACCCAGGACTGCTCCGGAAACGGCGGGGTCAACCGGAACAGCAACGCGGATCTGACGTTCGGCGCGCTGACAGCCCGGAAGCTGAACGCCGATTTCCAGATCAACGCCTTCTCCGGCCGGGGAATGGTCCGCAACTACAACGGCGGTGAACCGGGCACCGATTTCCGCACCTACTACGACCGGGCCCTGTTGAACGTCGAGGGTGATGTCTGGCGGAAGCCGGACAGCTGGCGCCCGCGGGTCGTCGTGATCGGACTCGGGATCAACGACTTCTCGACATCGTTGAATCCCGGGGAGCGCTGGAGTACGACGGCCGAACTGGTGGCCGCGTACGAGAGTGCCTATCACGGTTTTCTCGACAAGCTGCGTGCCCGCTACGGGCGCGGGGCGTTTCTCGTGGTCGCCGCCGCCCGCCTCTGGAACACGACCGCGTTCGCGGAGGCCACCGGGCGGATCGTCGAGGAGCGCCGACGACGAGGGGACCGCCGGATCAGCCACTGGTACTACGACGACCCCGGCCTCGACCATCTCGGCTGCGACTGGCATCCCTCGCTGCACGACCACCGGATCGTCTCCGGGCTGCTGGACGGCCATCTCGCGGGGCTGCCGCTGCGCTGGTAGCGGAACTCCGGTGGTGTGCCGCGCGGGCTCAGGCCGTCAGCGCCCGCCCCGGCCTCAACGTGTGGACCAGGTCGGCGTGGTGCAGCGTCGCGACGGGGGCGAGGAGGTCGGGGTGGCGCAGCAGCGCGGCGGCCCGTCGGTCGAGCTCGTCGGGGGTGAGGAGGCGGCGGAAGGCGGCGGCTGAACCGGGCGTGTGGGAGGAGCCGGCGAGAGCGGCCACCGCAGCGTGGGCCAGGGCGGGGTCGGCGAGCAGACAGGCCGCCCAACTGGCGACGACCTCGTCCACCCAGGTCCGCCAGGCGTACTCGTCCGCGGTGAGGTGTGCGTCGAAGCCGGTGATCCAGTCGAGCCGCGCGGTGCCGCCCGGGCCGGCGATTCCGACGAGCGCGGCGTCCGTCGGCGTGGGATAGCGGAGCCGGGCGGCCACGGTGACGGCTTGGCGGGCCTGTGCTTCGCAGAGGGCGCCGTCCAGGGCTCCGCCGCCGGCCGGATAGGCACGTGTCAGCCATTGGGTGGTCGCCGCTATGAGCGGGGAGAGGTCTGCGAGCACTCTGAGCCATCCGTGGGAGCTGGGGAACGCGTGGCACAACGTAGTCGTGCGCCGTCCGGCCGGAAATGGCGCAGGCCACGGAACGGACGTGTCCTGGGCCACATCTCCTCGGCGCACTGACTCACCGGGACGTCCATACGACGCATTCCAGTCCGCGAGGGTCTCACCGACCTCCACAGCGATCCGGTCCGGTACGGCCGGCCGGGGCGTGCGGGTGAGGAGCGGCGGAGACGGCACACGGTCCAGATGTCGTCGAGGAACTGAAGACCGACCGCCGGGAGGTGGAGGAACTCTTCGGCAAGATCGAGGAACTGCCTTCCGGCGACTCGCGGCGCACGGAATACGCCGACCTCGTCACCATCGAGCTGGTACGTCAGTCTGGCGGAGGAGGCGTATCTCCATCCTGGCGAGGCGTCGGTCCGCCCGGTCCGCACCGTCTACGTTTCCGGCATGAAGCTCCTCATCATCGGCGGCAGCGGTTTCCTGGGCGCCGAGTTGACACGCCGGGCCCCGGCGGCGGGATTCACGGTGGCCGCCACCTACACCACCCGGCCGCCGGACGCGGCGGTGGGCGTCGGCCGGTACGCCCTCGACGTCCGGGATCCCGCGCAGGTGGCCGCGGTGATGGACGAGGTGGCTCCCTCGGTGGTGATCAACGCCTCCAGCGGCGGCGCCGATCGGGCGGTCACCGCGGTGGGCGCCGTGCGGGTGGCGACGGCCGCGGCCGGGCGGGGCTGCCGCCTGGTCCATGTGTCCAGCGACGCGGTGTTCTCGGGTTCGCAAGGACGCTACGACGAATCCTCGCCGCCCGACCCCGTCACTCCCTACGGGGCGGCGAAGGCCGAGGCCGAGACCGGTGTCCGGCTGGCGGCGCCGCACGCGGTGGTGGCACGGACCTCGCTGATCATCGGGGACGGGCACCCTCTGTCCACGCACGAACGGCATGTGCACGACCTCGTGGCCGGTACCCGCGACGGTGTGCTGTTCACCGACGTGGTGCGCTGCCCGGTCCATGTGGCGGACCTCGCCGCCGCGCTGCTGGAACTGGCCGCCGGCGAGGACGGAGGCATGCGGCACCTGGCCGGGCCGGACGCCCTCACCCGCCACGAACTGGGTGTCCTCATCGCCCGCCGCGACGGTCTGGACACGTCCGGGTTGCCGGCCGGGCGCAGGGGCGGCACCTGCCTCCCCGGCCCTCTCGACGTCCGGCTGGACAGCACCGAGACACGGCGCAACCTGCGCACCCGTCTGCGCGGCGCTCGGGAGTTTCTCGCGCGGCGGGGTTGAGCGGCGGTCTCCCGGTGGCCATCGCCAGGGCGCGGCGGACCCTCTTCCGCCGGGGCCGACGGGCCCCGCGCCGCCGACCGAACCCGCGCCTTGTCACCCACGGACGAACACCGGCCCCTCGGGACTCATCTCCCGCACACAGAACGGTGATCGACCCGGTCCGGCTCTCCTTCGCTGCCATATTCGGAAGCCACTTCGGAGGTGGCTGTGACGCTAGAGGTGACGACATCCCGGGACGGACGGGTGGTGGAGCGGGGCGGTGGCCGCGGGGTCGACCCGGTCGCCGGCCGCACGGTCGACCGGACCGCCGACCGCATCGCCGACCTGGAGGGCCGCCGGATTCGGGCGGTCGCACCGGCCGGGCCGAGGAGACGCGGCGAGTACGGTGCCCGGGAGCGCATCGATCTGCTGCTGGACACCGACTCGTTCACGGAGACGGGCCAGTTCGTGCGGGCCCGGCCCGCCGAGGGTGCCGGCCGGCGGCCGTACGGCGACGGCGTGGTCACCGGGCACGGCACGATCGACGGCAGACCCGTCTGCGTCTTCGCCCAGGACTCCACGGTGTTCGGCGGCAGCATGGGCGAGGCCTTCGGCGAGAAGACGATCGCGCTGATGGACCTCGCCCTCAAGACGGGCTGCCCCGTCATCGGACTCAACGACGGCGGCGGTGCCCGTATCCAGGAGGGCGTCACCTCGCTCGCCCTCTACGCCGAGCTGGTGCGCCGCAACGTGCGGGCGTCCGGCGTGATCCCGCAGATCTCGGTCGTCCTCGGCCCGTGCGCCGGCGGGGCCGCGTACTCGCCCGCCATCACCGACTTCACCGTGATGGTGGACGGCACCTCGCACATGTTCGTCACCGGGCCCGACGTGATCGAGACGGTCACCGGTGAACGCGCCAGCGCCGAGGAACTGGGCGGCGCCCGCACCAGCAACACCGTCAACGGCAACGCCCACTTCCTCGCCGCCGACGAGGTGGACGCCCTCGACACCGTCCGCGACCTGCTGTCGTACCTGCCCGCCAACAACGCGGAGCAGCCTCCGCAGTACGCCCCGGGGGCCGCGCCCGCCGGTCTCGGGCTGGACTCGGTGGTGCCGGACCGGCTCGCGCAGGCCTACGACATGCGGGACGTCCTGCGCGCGGTCGTCGACGACGGTGAACTCCTGGAGATCCAGGAGCTGTTCGCGCCGAACATCATCTGCGCGCTGGCCCTGGTCGAGGGCGCCGCGGTCGGTATCGTCGCCAATCAGCCGCTCCACGCGGCCGGGGTCCTCGACATCGACGCCTCCGAGAAGGCCGCACGCTTCGTACGGTTCTGCGACGCGTTCGGCATCCCGTTGCTGACCTTCGCCGACGTCCCCGGCTACCTCTCCGGCGTCCGCCAGGAACAGGCCGGCATCATCCGCCGCGGCGCGAAACTCCTGTACGCGTACGCCGAGGCGACCGTCCCCAAGGTCACGGTGGTGGTGCGCAAGGCGTACGGCGGCGGGTACGCGGTGATGGGGTCCAAGCACCTGGGCGCCGACATCAACCTGGCCTGGCCCACCGCCCGGATCGCCGTCATGGGCGCCGAGGGCGCGGTGGGTGTCCTGCACCGCCGCGAACTCGCCGCCGCGACCGACCCCGAGGCCCTGCGCGCCCGCCTCGTCACCGCGTACGAGAGCACGTACGGGACCCCGTACCTCGCCGCAGAGCGCGGTTACGTCGACGCGGTCATCGCCCCGCGCGACACCCGCGCCCACATCTGCCGTGCCCTGCGCGCCCTGCGGGGCAAGCGCGCGCCCATGCCGGAACGCCGCCACGGCAACATCCCGCTCTGAGCGGGCCCACGACCCAGCGCGCCGCGCCGCCGACGGGCCGGTGCCGCCGCCCCCGCGACACCCCCTGAGCCGTCCCCGTGAACCACCGCAAGCCGTCCCCGCGACGTGAGGAGCCATGCCCGATGGACAGCCGACGCCCCCCGCTCGCGCCCGTGTTCCGCAGTCTGCCGGAGTATGTGCGGCACTGGGCCGAGACCACCCCCGACCGCCGGGCGTTCACCTTCGTCGACCATCCGGCCCCGCATTCGCGGGGCGTCCACCGCACCCTGACCTGGCGCAGGCTGGACCTGCGGATGCGGGCCGTGGCCGCCCGGCTCGCGGCGGAGGCCGAGCCCGGCGCGCGGGTCGCGGTGCTGTGCCCGCAGGGCACGGACTACGTCATCGCCTTCCTCGGGGCGCTCGCCGCCGGCCTGGTCGCCGTACCGCTGCACCCGCCCGGTCTGCCCGGCCAGGGCGACCGGCTGTCGGCGGTCCTGACGGACGCGTCCGCGGCGGTCGTCGTCACGACGGGCCCTTCCCTCGCCGAGGTGCGCGAGGCGTGCGCGGGCCGGGAGGTGAAGGTCGTCGCCGTCGACCAGGTACCCGACGCCGCGGCCGGCGAAGCGCGGCCCTCGGTGCCCGACGCCGACGCCGTCGCCTACCTCCAATACACCTCCGGCTCGACCCGCACCCCGGCCGGCGTGGAGATCACCCATGGCAACGTCGTCGCCAACGCGCGCCAGGCGCTGGCCGCCTACGGTGCCGACGCACATCCGGTGACGTTCGTGGGCTGGCTGCCGCTCTACCACGACATGGGGCTGGTGCTGAGTGTCGCGGCCCCGGTGGTGCGCGGGCTGCTGTCGGTACTCATGGATCCCATGGCCTTCCTGCACGAGCCCGCGCGCTGGCTGAGGCTGCTGGCCGCGCACCCGCGCGCGCTGAGCGCGGCGCCCAACTTCGCCTACGACTACTGCGCCTCGACGGTCACCGAGGCGCAGAAGGCCGGGCTGCGGCTGGACGGGGTCCACGCGCTGATCAACGGCAGCGAGCCGGTGCGCCCCGGCACGGCCGACCGTTTCCACGCCGCGTTCGCCGCGCAGGGGCTCCTCGCGGGGACGCACTGTCCGTCGTACGGGCTGGCGGAGGCGACCGTCTTCGTCAGCGCCGCCCGTCCCGGGGAGCCGCTGCGCGCGTTCGCGCTCGACCGTGACGCCCTGGCGGCGGGCAAGGCCCTGTCCGCGCGGCCCGACGACCCGAGGGCGGTGCTGCTGGCCGGCTGCGGCGCGCCGGCGGGCCAGCGGATACGCATCACGGACCCGGTGTCGCGGGCCGCGACGGCGGAGGGCGAGGTCGGCGAGATCTGGGTGCAGGGGCCCAACGTGGGGCGGGGGTATCGGGGTCAGGAGAGTCAGACGCGGCGCGTCTTCGGCGCCGTGGCGGCCGAGGGGACGGCGGGGCCGGGCGCGTGGTTGCGGACCGGTGACCTGGGGACGGTCCTGGACGGGCAGTTGATCGTCACCGGGCGGCTGAAGGACCTCATCGTCGTCGACGGACGCAACCACTACCCGCAGGACGTGGAGGCCACGGCCCAGGAGACGCATCCGGCCGTACGCCGGGACCGGCTCGCCGCGTTCGGGGTGCCGGGCAGCGCCGGGGAGCGGGTGGTGGTGGTCGCGGAGCACGCGCGCGGGGTGCCGCTCGCCGACATCGACGTACCGGCCCTCGTGCGGACCGTGCGCGCGGCCGTCTCCGCCCGGCACGGACTGCGGCTCTCCGACGTGCTCCTCGTCCCGCCGGGCACGGTGCCCCGCACGTCCAGCGGGAAGGTCTCGCGGACGCTGACCCGGGAACGCTATCTGGCCGGTGCCTATGCGGCGGGGGTCACGGAATGAGGGCCGCCGTCGGGGACGAAGGTGGCGGCCCGCGCCGACCCGCCAGGAGCGGCGCGGAGGACGTGCTGCGACGGCTGATCGCGGAGCGGGTGGCCGCCTGGGGCGGCACGGCCGTCGCGGACGTGCCGATGGACCGGCCGCTCGCGGATCTCGGTATGTCCTCGCGGGAGGCGGTCTCCCTTGCCGGGGAGCTGTCCCGGGCGACGGGTCTGGAGCTGCCGGCGACGCTGCTGTGGGAGGCGACCACCGGGGACGCGCTGGTGGCGCGGCTGTGCGAGGGGACGGCGGACCTCGCGCCCGTACCGGCCCCACCCACGAGGTCGCCCTCGGCGCCCGGCGAGCCGGTCGCGGTCGTCGGGGTCGGCTGCCGACTGCCCGGGGGCGTGCGGGGACCGGCGGAGTACTGGCGGGCACTGCTCGACGGCGTCGACGCGATCCGGCGGGTCCCGGAGGACCGCTGGCGGGACTTCACGCCCTACCCGCCCGCCGACGCGCTCCCCTTCGGCGGCTACCTGGACGACATCGCCGGGTTCGACGCGGACTTCTTCCGGATCACCCCGCGCGAGGCCGCGGTGATGGACCCGCAGCAGCGGATCCTCCTGGAGGTCGTCCACGAGACCCTCGATCACGCGGCCGTCCCGGCCGCGTCCCTCGCGGGCAGCGCCACCGGTGTCTTCGTCGGCGTCTCCGCGTCCGAGTACGGGCAGCTCACCGGCGCCGACCCGGCCGCCGTCGACCCCTGGGCGCCGGCCGGCGGGGCTCTGAGCGTGGCGGCGGGGCGGCTGGCGTACGTCCTGGACACGCGCGGGCCCTGCATGGCCGTCGACACCGCCTGTTCGTCGTCGCTGGTGGCCGTGCACCACGCCTGTGTCAGCCTGCGCACGGGTGAGAGCGACCTCGCGATCGCCGCCGGGGTCAATCTGCTGCTCTCCCCGGCCGTCACGGTCGCGTTCCGGCGGGCGGGCGCCCTCGCGCCCGACGGGCGGTGCAAGCCGTTCTCGGCGGTCGCCGACGGTATCGGCCGGGGCGAGGGGTGCGCGGCCGTGCTCCTGAAGCGGCTCTCCGACGCCGAGCGGGACGGCGACCGGATCCTCGCCGTCGTGCGGGCCACCGCCGTCAACTCCGACGGCCGTTCGGGCGGCCTCCTGGCCCCCAACCCGGCCGCCCAGCGGGCCCTGCTGACCACCGCCTGCACGCGGGCCGGCCTCTCCCCCGCGCACATCGACCACGTCGAGGCGCACGGCACCGGCACCCCGCTCGGCGACCCGATCGAGGCGGGCGCGCTGGGCGCCGTCCTCGGCCGCGGCCGTGACCCCGACCAGCCCCTGCTGCTCGGCTCCGTCAAGGGCAACCTGGGCCACCTGGAGTCCGCCGCGGGCATCGCCGGTCTGGTGAAGACGGTGCTCGCGCTCCACCACGACCTGATCCCGCCCTCGCTGCACTGCGCCGGGGGCAGCTCCCTGGAGGACGACGTACGGCTTCGGGTGGTGACGGAGGCCGAGCCGTGGCCCCGGTACGGCGGTACCGCCACGGCCGGGGTCTCCGGGTTCGGGTTCGGCGGCACCAACGCCCACGCGGTGCTGGAGGAGTGGCCGCCCGACGCCGCCTTCCCGCCCCCGGCGCAGGAGCCCGCCGCCCGCCTGCATCTCCTCTCCGACGCCGACCCCGCCCGGGTCCGCGACACCGCCGGACGCCTGGCGGACTGGCTGGACACGCCCGAGGGGCGCGCCGCGCACCCGGCCGACGTGGCACGCACCCTCGCCGGACGTGCGGGGCGGGGGAAGGTGCGGGCCGCGGTCGTGGCCGGTGATCCGGCCGAACTGGCGGACGGGTTGCGCGCGTTGGCCGGAGGGCTGCCGCACGCGCGGGTCGCGGTGGGTGACGGGGACCGCCTCGGACCCGGCCCGGTGTGGGTGTTCTCCGGGTACGGCAGCCAGTGGCCCGGCATGGGGCGCCGACTCCTCGCCGAGGAACCGGCCTTCGCCGCGGCCGTGGAGAAGCTGGACGCGCAACTGACCCCCGAGTGCGGGCTCTCCCTCTACGACCACCTGGCCACCGGCGGCGGCCTCGACCGCCTGGAGGTCGCCCAACCCGTGCTGTTCGGACTGCAGTTGGCACTGGCGGAGCTGTGGCGGGCGCACGGCGCCGAGCCCGCCGCCGTCATCGGGCACTCCCTGGGCGAGGTGGCCGCAGCGGTGTGTGCGGGCGCGCTGGAGGTGTCGGACGGGGCTCGTGTGGTCGCCGTACGGGCCCGGCTGCTCAGCGGGCTGCGGGGCGGGGCCATGGCGGTGGTGGACCTCGCCGACGACGAACTCGACGCCCTGGCACGGGATTTCCCGGATGTTCATGTCGCCGTGCACTCCTCGCCCGGCCAGAAGGTGGTGACCGGGGAGGAGGAGCCGGTATCCCGGCTGGTGCGCCGGCTGGAGGCCGAGGGGCGGGTCGCTCGGGCGATGCGGGTGGTCGGGGCGGGTCATTCTCCGCAGGTGGAGCCGCTGCTGCCGGAGCTGACGGCGGAGCTGGCGGACATCCGGGGCGGGCTCGCGCGCGTCCCCGTGTACTCCACCGTGCTGGACGACCCGCGCGGCGACCGCGTGTTCGACGCGGCGCACTGGGCCGCCAATCTGCGCAGACCGGTGCGCCTGGACCGGGCGGTCGCCGCGGCCGCCGACGACGGCCACACCGCGTTCGTCGAACTCTCGCCTCACCCGGTCCTGACCCGGGCGATCACGGACACCGCGCCCGGGGCCCTCGCCCTCGGCACCCTCCACCGCGACGCCGACAGCGCCGCGGGCTTCCTCACCCAGGTGGGTGTCCTGCACACCGCCGGGCTGCGGCTCCCTCCGCCCCCGGGCCGCGTCATCGACCTGCCCGGACCCCGCTGGCGGCCTACGCGGCACTGGTGGACGGACGGAAGGGCGGGCGGCGCGGCGCCGGAGCCGTCCACCGCCCCGGTCGTGGGTGCCGGTGCCGCCGTACGGGGTCATCTCACGGCGGAGTCGCGCATGGTGCCCGTACGACAGCGGCCGGAGGAGGGGCGGACGGCGGACCCCTCCTCGGTCTCCGACCGGCTCCGTCACCACATCGCCGCCGTCACCGGACACCCCCCGGCCCGTGTCACCCCGGCCACCGCCCTCGCGGAACTGGGCCTGGACTCGCTGATGGCCGTCCGTATCCGCGCCGCCCTGGAACGCGAGTTCGGCATCCCGCTCCCCCTGCGCGACCTGCTGGGCGCCGGCACGGTCGAGGCGACGGCGGCCCGCATCCAGCGTGCCCTGCCGGAAGGGGTGACGCCGGGCCCCGGGGACGGCCGACGGGAGACACCGGCGAAGGCTCTCGTGCCGGTCGCGGGGCTTCCCCCACGCCCGCACCACCCGGTGCCTTCCCTGGACATCCGGCCCACACCCTTGCCACAGACCCCACAGACCCCACAGACCCCACAGACCACCGGACTCCCCCGCTCCCACCCGCTGCTTCACCCCCTGCACCGCTCGGGCCCGGGCTCCCCCTTCTTCCTCGTCCACGCGGCGGGCGGCACCACCGACGTGTACCGGTCGCTCGTGGAACGGCTCGGCGAGGAACGGCCGGTGTACGGGCTGGAGCGGACCGACGAGGCCCGTACGGTCGTCGAGAAGGCACGCCGGTACGCCGAGGCGGTGGCCGCCGTGCACCCCGACGGGCCCTGCCTGCTGGGTGGTTGGTCGTTCGGCGGCTTCGTCGCCCAGGAGGCGGCACGTCTGCTGACGGCCGCCGGGCGTGAGGTACGGCTGGTGGCGCTCCTCGACTCGGTACGTCCGCTCCCCCGCCCCGAGAGCACCGAGGCCGAGCGGATCCACGCGCACTTCACCGGCTTCGCCCGCCACGTCGCCGACACGTACGGGGTCGAGCTGGACCTGCCGTACGACGAGCTGGCCGCGACCGAGGACGACGCCGAGCGCATCGATGCCGTGCTGCGGAAGCTGCGGGAGGCGTCCGACGTCCCGTCGGCGGTCCTCGACCACCAGCGGGCGTCCTATCTGGACCTGCGGATCGGCGAGGCGCACCGGCCGGACCGGTACGACGGGCAGGTCGTGCTCTACCGGGCCACCGAACCCGCCCCGCACACCGTGCGCGACCCCGCGTACGAGCGGGACGACGAGGCGCTCGGGTGGGACGAGGTGTGCCCGCGCCTGACCGTCGTCCGGGTCGCGGGTCACCACCTCTCGCTGCTGGACCCGCCGAACGTCGACGAGATCGCCGCCCATCTG
Organism: Streptomyces sp. NPDC057438; assembly: GCF_042802995.1. Taxonomy (NCBI): domain Bacteria; kingdom Bacillati; phylum Actinomycetota; class Actinomycetes; order Kitasatosporales; family Streptomycetaceae; genus Streptomyces; species Streptomyces sp. NPDC057438. Next base: position 126,692 of record NZ_JBHVDD010000009.1, on the reverse strand, counting down.
CGGTGGCTGCTCGCCGGGGAGACCCGCTGAACCGATCCGAGGAGAGCCGCCATGACCGACCCCGTGAACCACAGCACCCGCACCGGCCGACGGAACGGCACCGCCGGGTCGTCCCGGCGCTCCGTCACCAGGGCGGCCGCCGCCACCGCCCTGGCCGCCCTCGTCGGGACGGCCACCGCGAAGACCGCCGCCGCGGCCACCCCCGGGACCGCACCCCGCGCCCGGACCGCACCCGTACCCGGTGTCCGGTCCGTCACCCGCCTCGGCGCCCGTACCCTCGACCTCTCCTTCCCCTCTGCCGCCCTCGGCCGGAACGCCCCGGTCCGGCTGATCCTCCCCTCCTCCTTCGACGCGCGGCCCGCCCGGACCTACCCCGTGCTGTATCTGCTCCACGGCGCCCACGACGACTACACGTCGTGGACCCGGGAGACGGACATCGAGGCGTTCACGGCGGGCCGGGAGCTGATTGTGGCGATGCCGGACGCGGGGCCGACCGGCATTCCCACCGCCTGGCGCGACGGCCCTGACTACGAGACGTTCCAGGTCTCCGAGGTCCCGGCGCTGCTGGCCCGCGACTACCGCGCCTCCGGAGTCAGGGTGGTCGCCGGGGTGTCCACCGGCGGCTACGGCGCGATGGCGCACGCGGCACGGCACCCGGGGAGGTACGCGGCGGCGGCCTCGTACAGCGGCATCCTCGACACCATGGCACCCGGGGTGCCAAGCCTGATGGACGCCATCGTCAGCCGCGAGAACCTGGCCCCCCGGTCGCTGTGGGGCAACCCGATCCTCAACCTTCTCACCTGGCGGGACTTCAACCCGCGTTCCCGGGCGGCGGGACTGCGCGGCACCGCCCTGTACGTGTCGAGCGGCAGCGGAGTGGTCGGCGGCCTCGGCGACTGGCTCCCGGAAGCGCTGGAGAGTCTGCTCTGGCCGTCCGCCCACGCCTTCACGGACGCACTCGCCCTGCTCCGGGTGCCGGTGACCACGCACTTCTACGCCGGCGGTGGACACGGCTGGGCCTACTGGAAGCGGGAGTTCGGCGCCTCGTGGCCGATGCTCGCCGCTGTGCTGGGGGTGCCGGCGTGAGGTCGGTGCCGTCGGGGCACGGAACGGAGCGCGGGGGGCGTGCGTCCTACTCAGGACTTGCCCCTCGCCCCACGGGCACCGGCCCGCGGGTGAGCCGCTTCCGGGTGAAAGGAGGGTCCGCCGTGGCTGCCCCCACTCCGCCGTACGGCGTACCGAACGGTCCCGGCGTCACCCCTGTGCCGCCCGAACTGGCCAGGCTGCTGCGCGACGAACTCGAGTCCGTCGCCGACGAGGTGGAGGCGGAGGTCCGCAGACAGGTCCCGGAGTACGCCGCCCGGTCGGCCGACGAGGCGAGCCGCGCACTGCTCAGGTCAGGGGTCGTGCAGGCGCTCACCCTGTTCGTCGACCACATCGCCGATCCGCGCGCCCGGGGAGACTCGATCGCCGCGATCTACCACGAGCTGGGACGCGGGGAGGCGCTGCAGGGCCACAGCCTCGAAACACTGCAGTCGGCGCTGCGGGTGGGAGGGCTGCACGCCTGGCGGCTGCTGGGCCGCGCGACGGAGGAACTCGGGCTGGACACCTCGGTCATGGCCGGACTGGGCGAACTGGCGTTCCGGACGGTGCACGAGGTGGCCGAGGCCGCGGCGGCGGGGTACGCGGAGGGGCAGCTGCGCAGCACGGACGAGCTGGAACGGCGCCGGGGGCGGCTGCTCGCCCTGCTGCTGGGCGAGAGGCCGGTGTCGCCGGAGGCCGTGCGTGACCTGGCGCACGGCGCCCGCTGGTCCGTGCCGACCCACGTCGCGGTCGTCGTCCTCGCGGCCTCGCCCGACCAGCGGGAGGAGCGGCCGTTGGCGGCCGCCGGGGCGCTGGTGGACATGGAGTCCCGGCCACCACGGATGCTCGTGCCCGACCCGGACGGTTCGGGCGGCTTCGGCGGCCGGGCGTTCACGCTCGCGCTGCGGGGGCGGCCGGCGGCGATCGGACCCTCGGTTCCGCTCACGGAGGCCGCCCGGTCCCTGCGGTGGGCCACACGTGCGCTCGGGCTGATGGGGCGCGGCATCCTGCCCCGGCAGGGCGTGGTGCGCTGCGCCGACCATCTGTCGACCCTGCTGCTGCACAGCGACGAACCCATGCTCGCCCGGCTCCGGTCACAGGTGCTGGCCCCGCTGGACACGGTCGCGGAGGGTCCGCGCGGCCGGCTCGCCGAGACCCTGCTGGCGTGGCTCCTCGGCGGCAGCAACGTGCCCGACGTCGCCGCCCGCCTCCACGTCCACCCGCAGACGGTCCGCTACCGCCTGCGGCAGCTGGAGAAACTCTTCGGCGACGCCCTGCACGACCCCGCCACCCGTCTGGACCTCATCCTCGCCCTGCGCGCGGAGGCACTGCGGGACGACGACACGTCCACCGCATAGAAAAGAAGAACCGACTCACCCGGGCCGGCCCGTCCCCGTCGGCCCATCTCGGGCTGCTCGAATCCGGCTGCTCAAATCGGGCTGCTCGACTCGTGCTGCTCAAATCGGGCTGCTCGACTAGGGCTGCTCCTCACGGGTGACTCACTCCGGCGACTCAACTCGGCACAAAAACGAACGTGAATACTGAATTCCCGTCCATAACACCACGGCCGACTCCGCGAATACCTTCGGGACGTCCTTTTCCACAGGCGCTTCCACGCGCCCGACCCTCAAAGGATCCCCATGCGTATCCGCCTGTCCCTCGCCGCGCTCTCGCTGGTCGGCGGGGCCGGTCTGGCCGCCGTCTCGGCCCCCACCGCCACGGCCGCCGCCTGCACGGACATCGACGTCGTCTCGGCTCGCGGCACCTTCGAGCCGGGCACGCTCGGCTTCATCGTCGGCGACCCCGTCTATGCGGCGCTGCAGAAGAAAATCGCGGGCAAATCGCTGTCCAGCTACAAGGTGAACTATCCCGCCGACCTTTCGCCCACGTCGGCCGCGCAGGGAAACTCGGACCTGGTGAACCATGTCCGGAGCCAGGCCGCCTCCTGTCCGAACCAGCGTTTCATCCTCGTCGGTTATTCGCAGGGCGCGAACGTCGTCGACAACTCCATCGGCATCAGCAGCGCCGGCGCGGTGGTCGGCAGCCCCATCGTGGCCACCATTCCGGCGGCGCTCGAACCGAGGGTCTCCGCGGTGCTGTTGTTCGGCAACCCGATCCGCGCGATCGGCAAGAGCGTCACCGGCACCTACCAGAGCCGCACCATCGACTTCTGCGCGGCCGGTGACCCGGTCTGCGAGAACGGCGGCGGCGACGTGGGCGCCCACCTCGGCTACCGCGCGAACGCCGACGCGGCGGCGGCCTTCGCCGCGACCAAGGTCTGACCCACGGACCGCCCGGACAGGGCGAAGGGCCCGGGAGGATGTCCTCCCGGGCCCTTCTTCCATGGGGGTGACGAGGGCGCCGGCTACGCGGGGTCCCGCGCGAACTCCGTCAGGCTCGTGGAGACGGGCTCGGGGCGGCCGTCGTTCTGGGTGGGCGCGGCGGTCAGCACGTCCAGGTGCTGGTAGCCGTCGGCGATCACGGGGTCCAGGCCGGCCGGGACACGGCCCGCCAGCAGCCCGTCGCCCGCGAGCACGGTGAGCGTCGGGTGGGCGGTGAGCCCGTCCGGGTGGACGACGAGCCGCTCGACCTGGGGCGAGCCCGCCAGCTGGAGATCGGTGACCAGCTTCGTCGGGAAGTACTGCTCGGTGAAGTCCAGCGGCTGCTGGGCCATGCTGCGGGCCAGTTCCTGGATGTCGGTGACCTCCTTGCCCGCGCCGGTGAACGGCGTCCCGTCGGCGGAGCGGTACCCGGGGTCGTCGGCGTCGCCGACGCGGTCGTAGTTCCGCCAGGTGTAGAGCGGGCCGCCCGGCCGGTCGGGGATCGCCTTGTACTCGCGGCCGAACAGGGCCGGTTGTGCCCCGCTCCCGTTGGCGGCGGGGAAGTTCTTGTCGACGACCGGCCCGCCGTCGAAGAAGCCCACACTGCTCTGCAGGAAGGCCAGCGGTACGGAGTGGTCGTCCATCAGGGCGCCGAGGACCGCCTCGTTGGTGAGCCGGAAGTCCCGCACCGCCGGGGTGCCGGAGAGGAAGGTGGGAGTGTCCTCGGAGAACAGGAACCGGTTGGTGACGTCGATGTTGGTGGTGCGGGGAAGGTCGTTCGGCAGGGTCGCCTCGCCGTCCGGGTCCTCCAGCGCGCCCATTCCGGCGATGGCGAGCAGCGTCATCGTCTCCGGGTTGAGGAGCACCGGCGCGGACAGCGAGCGCGGCAGCAGTCCGCTGTCGAGGCCGGCCTGTACGGCGCCGTGGCCGAGGCCGACGTCGGGCAGATTGGTGTCGTCCGGGATGCTGCCGCTCAGGTCCGCGAGGGTGGTGGAGACGGTGGTGTCGAGGGCGAAGTAGCCGGCGCACTGGCGGTGTCCGGCGTCCGCCGTGGTGGTCCGGTCGCCGTCGAAGTCGGCGGTCGCGAAGTACCCGGTGATGACACCGCCCAGGGAGTGCCCGCCGCACAGCACCTTCTGCGCGCGCACCCGCTGGTCGGGCAGTTCGGCGGTGAGCAGGTCGTACTGGTCGCGGACGGTCCGCTCGATCCCGAGCCGCGCCATCCAGCCCAGGTCGCCGTTGCCGAGGAAGCCCTCGAAGGTGCGGCCTGCGACCGGCTTGTCCCGGTAGTAGTAGTCGACGGCCGTGTGCTGATCTCCGGAGGCCACCCCGGTGCGGTCCTCCAGGCAGTTGGAGCGGCGGTCCAGGGCCCAGAACTCGATGTGCCGGCCCTGGGCGGCGGCGCGTGCCACGGTGTTGCGGGCGACACTGTCGAAGGCGCCGGCGCCTTCCAGGATGCCCGGCTGGGCGACGAGGATCCGGTCGGCGTCGGCCGAGGCGGCCGGTCCGCCGGAGGAGCGGTAGCGCAGGTACGACAGCCAGTCGCACGCCGCCGGTCGGGCTCCGAAGGACGCCGGCAGCGGCGCCCGTACCCGCACCATCGTCTCCGTCACGCCGCGGACCGGGCTGGTCGACACCACGGCCGTCTCGGTCCGCGTCTGCGCGCCCCGTGCGTCGGGGGCGGCTCCGGTGAGCGCCCCGACGGTCAGCAGCACCGCCGGCGCGACGCCCCGCAGCGCCCTGAGGGTCTTTCCTCTCCTGCGACTCGTGTTCATGCTGGGACGGTAGGACCGCCGCGACGGCCCCACCGCCCCGTGCTCACAACAACGCAGCCACGGCGAGCGCCTTTGTCATCAGGCACCAACTCCCGCTGCCGCGGACGCGGTCACAGCCCGTCGGTCACCATCGCGGCGACGATCCGGACGTGCCGGTCGGCCGCGGTCGCGGAGTACTCGTTGTCGTAGTTGAGCCCGTAGGGCCAGAAGTGGCCGCCTCCGGTGGAGATCTTCGCGCTCGACCCGTCGTACTGCCTCACCAGCGCCGTGGCCCGCGCGCCGGTCCAGGTGCCGCTGCCGCCCAGCCGTGACCAGCCCGAGCTGGTGCCCACGCCTATGGTGTGCGCGATCTCGTGCAGCGCGGTCCGCTCGTTCATGTAACTGCGGTTGCTGCCGAAGCGGATGGTCCCGTTGAGGTTCCCGTCGGCGGTGGGGACGCCGGGTTCGTAGCGGACGGTGATGTTCTTGCCGAGATCGCTGAGGTTGTTGTAGCGGGCGACCGCTGCGTTCATGGCCGATGTGATCAGGTTGTACGCCGTCCGCTGGTCCTGTGTCGGGTTGGCCGCCCGGACGAGGGTCCAGCTGATGGTGGCCGCCGCGGCCTGCGTCCGGGGAACGGGTGCGGCCTGGGGGGCCGCCTGTGCGACACCGGGTCCGGCGAGCAGCGTGGCCACCAGTGCGGCCAGGACCGCCTTCGTGCGCGATGAGTTCATCGAGGTCTCTCCTGCGCTTCGTGGGGGGAGGAGTTGCTCAGGCACCGGGCTTTCCGGTGCCCGCCCCGGCCCGTACGAGGGCGGGGACGTCTGCGGCGGGGTCCGGCGTGTAGGCGTAGGAGGTGCCCGTTCCGCCCGAGCGCGCCCACGGCGGCGAATCCGGTGGGGGACGTCTCCGCCCGAGGTGCCGCCGCACCGATGACGGTGCGCGCCTCGACGGGCGCGGTGGCGGCGAGCAGCAGGGTGAACGTGAGCGCGGGGACGGTACGTGACGACCTCATGCGGTTTCTCCCGGGACGAGTGGGGGCGTTCCTGGGCCGTGCCGAGCGGTCGTGCGCGTCGGTGGTGCGAATCCATGCGCGCAAGGACTAGAAAGCGCTTTCAGTTTCCTGAATGCTAAGCACGTGTTTTGGCCATGTCAACGAATTCGCGTGCGTCTCGCGTTGTGGAAGGGAGTGTCGTGACCCCACGACATCACATCGTCAGGGCCTTGGCGCCCATGGTTCCCCTGGTACTCGGCGCCGGTCTGATGGCGGCCCCGCCGGCGACCGCGGACGCGACGGCCCCGGCGCCGAACTCCGTCACCGTCCGGATCGACCCGTCGTACCAGCAGCAGGAGTTCGAGGGATGGGGCACCAGTCTCGTCTGGTTCGCCAACGCCACCGGCGGCTACCCGGAGCCCATCCGAAGACGACTCGTCGACATGCTGTTCGGTGAGGACGGGCTCCGCCTCAACATCGCCCGCTACAACATCGGCGGCGGCAACGCCCCGGACGTCCGCAAGGACTACATGAAGACCGGCGCGACGATGGACGGCTTCTGGAAGGCCCCGGCGGGCACCACCCGCCAGGACATGGAGTGGTGGGACCCGGACGACCCCGGCCACTGGGACTGGAACGCGGACCCGGGCCAGCGCTGGTGGGTGGACCAGGTCAAGGACAAGATCACCAAGTGGGAGGCGTTCAGCAACTCGCCGCCCTGGTTCCAGACCGTCAGCGGGTACGTCTCCGGCGGCTTCGACGCGAACACGGACCAGATCCGCGCGGACCGCGTCGACGAGTTCGCCGCCTATCTGGTGCGGGTCACCGAGGAGATGGAGAAGCGGCACGGTATCGACTTCGACACCATCGCCCCGCTGAACGAGCCCAACACCAACTACTGGGGCACCCAGATCGGCGCGAACGGTCAGCCCACCGGCGGCCGTCAGGAAGGCGCGCACGCGGGCCCGGCCCTCCAGCAGAAGGTGCTCCTCGCCCTCGAGAAGGCACTGCGTGGAGCGAAGACCGATGCCGAGATCTCGGCGATGGACGAGACCAACCCGACGATCTTCACGCAGAACTGGAACGCCTACGACGCCTCCGCCCGGGCGGCCGTCCCCCAGCTCAACGTGCACACCTACGGCACCGGCATGCGCACCAGCGCGCGCGACATCGCCAAGGGCGCGGACAAGAAGCTCTGGATGAGCGAGGTGGAGGGCACCTGGGGCACCGGCAGCGACTTCACGAGCATGGAGCCCGGCCTCGGCATCGCCGGCCGCATGGTCGACGACATGCGTGAACTGGAGCCCTCCGCCTGGGTGTTCTGGCAGCCCGTCGAGGACGCGCTGCCGCAGGCCGCGGCCGGCAAGAACTGGGGCAGCATCCACGTCCCGTTCAACTGCACGGCCACGGACACCCTGGAGACCTGCCCGGTCCGGGCCAACTCCAAGTTCGACACCATCCGGAACTTCACCCATCACATCCGGCCCGGCGACCACTTCGTGAAGGCCGACGACCCGTCCAGCGTCGCCGCCGTCAGGAAGTCGGGCCGTTCGGCCACCGTGGTCCACGTGAACGGCGGCACGACCGCCCGTTCCGTCACCCTGGACCTCTCTCGCTTCCGCAAGATCGACGCGGGCGCCACCGTCACGCCCGTCGTGACGAGCGCGGGCGGCGCCCTCGTGAAGGGTGCCCCGGTCGCCGTGACCGGCGACTCGGCCACCCTCGACGTCCCCGCCAAGTCCGTCACCACGTTCCTGGTCGACGGAGTCCGGGGCGCGGACAAGGACGCCGCGCTCGTCCAGCCCGGTCATGTCTACCGGCTCCAGGGCACGCAGAGCGGCAAGTCCCTCACCCCGTCGCCGGACGGCACCGGTGTCGTCCTGCGCACGACCGACGCCGCGAGCGCCCGGCAGCTGTGGTCGGTGGAGCAGCTGACCTCCGGCACCGGCAACCGTGAGCGCTACGCCCTGACCAACGCGGACACCGGCCGGCGGCTCGCCGTCCGCGACAACCAGGCCGTCCTCGAAGAAGCGACCGGGGGTGAGGTCCCCGCCGCCGCGCAGTGGCTCATGTCGACCACCGGGGACGGCGCTTGGACGTTCGTGCACGCCGCCACCGGCCGTCTCCTCGACGTCACCGGGCAGTCGTCGGCCGACGGCGCCAAGGTGTCGACGTACACCCCGACGTCGGCGGCCAACCAGCTCTGGGCCGTGAGCGACGAGACCGTGCTGAGCACCGAGCGGGCGGAGGCGTTCACCGTCCCGGGTCTGCGCCCGAAGCTGCCCGGGACCGTGACGCCGGTGGTCCGCGAGGGTGCCCGTGGTTCCCTGCCCGTGGTGTGGGAGCTGCCGTCGGACCGCAAGTGGCGCAAGTCCGGGACCGTACGCGTCAGGGGGGAGGCCACCGACGTCCTCGGCCGCAAGATCCCCGCGGAGGCCCTGGTCACCGTCGACACGATCGCCTCGACCGTCCCCGGCCGTGCGAAGACCTACGAGGGGGGCGAGCCGGAGCTTCCGGAGACGGTCACCGGCCTCGGCCGGGACGGCGGCCGGACCGCCCTCCCGGTGACCTGGGACCGGGCGCCCGACGGGGCGTTCGACAAGAAGGGCGTCGTGACCCTGACGGGTACGGCGGAGGTCGTCGGTGGTTCCACGGTCGGCGCGACCGTCCGCGTCCAGGTGACCGGAGCCACGGAGACCAACATCGCGCCCGACTCCGGCGTGTCCGTCGCCGCCACCTACACCGAGAGCGGCTACTCCGCCGAGCGGCTGCGCAACGGCAACACCGCCGAGAAGGCCTGGTCCAACTGGAGGTCGGGCACCAAGAACCCGTCCGACACCATCACCTTCGGTCTGCCGAAGGCCCGTGACCTGAGCCGGGTCGTCGCCCACTTCCACCGGGACGGCACCAACGCCTCCTTCCCGCAGAGCCTGAAGGTCCAGGTCAGGGCGACGGCGGACGGTCCGTGGACCGACGCCGGCGGGCCGGTCACGGTCGGCACCGAGGGCACCCCGGTGATCGACGTCCCCCTCGACGCGGGCCCGGTGACGGGTGTGCGCGTGGTCATGACCGCACGCCAGGGCGGCTACATCACCATGGGCGAGATCGAGGTGTACGCCAAGAGTCCCGGTGTCTCCTCCGACGCCGCCGCCTCCTCCGTCGAGGTCGCCGGGAAGCCGATCGGCTCCTTCGACCCCGCGACCACCGACTACCGGGTCGTCACCGGCGACCCGAGCCGGGCGGAGGTCACGGCGACGGCGCGCGACCCGTACGCGACCGTCACCGTGGACCGGACCGACACCTCCGGCGAGGGCTCGGCCCTCGTCACCGTGCGCAGCGAGGACGGTTCCCAGACCCGGAAGTACCGGATCGAGCTGGTTCGGGGCTGACCCTGACCGGCGGGGGCCACGAGCGGCCCCCGCCGGTCGTCCCGTCCGAGCCGGCCGGCTCGCCGGACCGGTCAACTGCTGGCGCGGGCGGCCCCGTTGACCGAAGACGTACGTCGACATGAACCTCGAACAGGTCGGCCGCGGGGCCGCCCAAGCCCTGTTCGCCGCGATCGCCGGCACCCCGAGCAGCGGCGCCGACACGCTCCCCTGCACAGTGGTGATCAGGGGCTCGACGGCACCGCTGCCCCGAGGGCCACCGTCCGGCCGCCGGCACCCGGCGCCCACCCGGCACCCGGCACCCGGCACCCGGCGAATCACGGGCCCACCCCACTGGGATCCGAGCTAGCGGGACTCGTCCAGGTACCCCCGGGCCAGCTCCTCCGCCCGCCCGAACCAGTCGGTGAGCAGGGCCAGTTCGTCGGACGAGTACCGGGCGAACAGCTCGCCGAGGCGGGCGTAGAACGGGCCGTAGACGGCCACCACCCGCTCGACGACGTCCGGGACCGCGACCACGAGGACACGCCGGCGGTCGGCGGGGTCCGGTTGCCGGGTGACGAACCCGCCGCGTTCCAGGCGGTTGAGGACACCGGTGACCGCCCCCGTCGTGACATGCGCGCGCTGAGCCAGATCACCGGCGGTGACCGGGGTGTCCCCGGCCTCCATGACGTACGCGAAGCACACGAGGTCGGTGACGCTCAGGCCGAATCTCCGGGCGAACTCCTGCTGGCCGACGATCATCGTGGCGATCAGTCCGTCCATGGCGCTGATCGCCTCCGGGACGGTGGGGCGGCGTTCGGGCTCCATTGAAGTTGCCTCCGGGGCAAGCTATATTCCTTACTTACTAAGACATCATAGTCCGGCGCCGTGGGCGTGGCCGCGGCATGCCGTGGTGCGACGCGGCGCACGTCAAGGGAGCACACACGTGAGTCTTCACGACGAGGGCCACACCGTCGCCGGCTGGACCGGCACCGCCATCGGCACCACGGGGTCGGCACTCCTCGGCCTGGGCGTCTGCGGCTGGACCCCCGGGTTCGCTCTGGGCGCCGTCGTCTCGGTGCTGGCCCTCCTGGTCACCTGGGGCCTGCACCTCGCCGGCTGGGGCAAGCCGCCCGGCCCCCGCCCCCGCGACCAGTGGAGCCTGCGGGCCCGCGACCTCTCCGCGCGCGGCGGCCACACGGCGTGCCTCGGCTGCCGACTGGCCGGCCGCCGTCGCACCCCCGCCCCGCTGCCGGCCGTACCCGGGCCCGCGGGCAGCCCGGAAGGCGCCGGCGCCATCGGTGCCACCACGTCCGCCACGGCCTCGGCGGCCGACTCCCCCGCCTGATCCACGTTCGGGACGCGGACCAGTAAACACTTACCGTCAGCGAGGGCTCCGCTTCACGGGCCCCACCCCCCGCCGTACGTCCCATGCCGTACGGTGCGGGTGCCGTACGAGGATCTGGAGCGTACGGCGGTCAGGCCGGCGCTGGAACGCGAGGAGAGCCCCGAGGGCGACGACCACGTGGTGCGGGGCACGCAGTTGGTGATCCGGCAGTCGGTCCGTACGCTCTCCTGACCGGACGGCCATCCGCGCCGCCAGAGCGAGCGGTACGGGCACTGCGGGCGCAGAGCCCGGTCCAGCCCTCCCAGAAGGCCGCGAGCGCATCCCGTCAGCGCCGGAGGCGACTTCGGTCGCTTCCGGCAGCAACCTCCGCGAACCCACCGGAAGTTGACGAAGCGTTCACTCTCCCTAGGGCATCGAGTGACATCAGGTCAACCGTCCCGGACTATTGACTCGGATCACCCCAGTGGCGATTCTCGTCACATCGCTTGTGCCAGCCATGACAATCGGACTATGGCGTCGTGGGTGTTCACCGCGTCCCGGAACGGTCTGGCCGATCGACCGTGCATCCCCCTGACCGAGGACGTGAGTGATGACCAGGACTCCACGCGCCCACAACAGACGCAGACCCCTCATGGTGCTGGCGCTGTTCCTCACGACGATGGGCATGCTGCTCAGTCCGTCGTCGAGTGCGGCCGCGGCCGGCGACTGGTGGCTGCCCACCTCACGGCCGTCGCCCGACTCGCAGATCAACGTGACGGGTGAGCCGTTCAAGGGCACCGACTCGGCCGGTGACGTGCGCGGGTTCGTCGACGCCCACAACCACCTGTTCTCCAACGAGGCGTTCGGCGGCCGGCTCATCTGCGGCAAGGTCTTCTCCGCGTCCGGCATCGCCGACGCGCTGAAGGACTGTCCCGAGCACTACCCCGACGGCAGTCTCGCGATCTTCGACTACATCACCCACGGCGGCGACGGCAAGCACGACCCGGTCGGCTACCCGACGTTCAAGGACTGGCCGGCGTACGACTCGATGACGCACCAGGCCAACTACTACGCCTGGATCGAGCGCGCCTGGCGCGGCGGCCAGCGCGTGCTGGTCAACGACCTGGTCACCAACGGGATGATCTGCTCGGTCTACCCGTTCAAGGACCGCAGCTGCGACGAGATGACCTCGATCCGGCTGCAGGCGAAGCTGACGTACGACCTGCAGGACTACATCGACAAGCAGTACGGCGGCGCCGGCAAGGGCTGGTTCCGGATCGTCACCGACAGCGCGCAGGCCCGTGAGGTGATCAAGCAGGGCAAGCTCGCCGTCGTCCTCGGTGTGGAGACCTCCGAGCCGTTCGGCTGCAAGCAGATCCTCGACATCGCCCAGTGCAGCAAGGCGGACATCGACAAGGGTCTCGACGAGCTGTACGGCCTCGGCGTGCGCAGCATGTTCCTGTGCCACAAGTTCGACAACGCGCTGTGCGGCGTCCGTTTCGACGAGCACGGTCTCGGTACGGCGATCAACGTCGGCCAGTTCCTGTCGACGGGCACCTTCTGGCAGACGGAGAAGTGCAAGGGCCCGCAGAAGGACAACCCGATCGGTGACGCGGCGACGAAGGCCGAGAAGGATCTGCCGGAGGGCACCGAGGTGCCGGAGTACGACGACAACGCGCAGTGCAACGTGCGCGGGCTCACCGATCTCGGCGAGTACGCCGTGCAGGGCATGATGAAGCGCAAGATGATGCTCGAGATCGACCACATGAGCGTCAAGGCCACCGGCCAGGTCCTGGACATGTTCGAGGCCGCGTCCTACCCGGGCGTGTTGTCCTCGCACAGCTGGATGGACCTGAACTGGACCGAGCGGGTCTACTCCCTCGGCGGTTTCGTCGCCCAGTACATGCACGGCTCCGAGGAGTTCGGCAAGGAGGCCGCGCGCACCGACGCCCTGCGGACCAAGTACGACGTGGGGTACGGCTACGGCACGGACTTCAACGGCATCGGTGACCACCCGGCCCCGCGCGGCGCGAACACCTCCAACCCGGTGAAGTACCCCTTCAAGACCGTCGACGGCGGCTCGACCGTCGACAGGCAGACCACCGGTCAGCGCACCTTCGACTACAACACCGACGGCGCCGCCCACGCCGGCATGATCCCCGACTGGATCGAGGACGTGCGGCTCGTCGGCGGCCAGGGCGTCGTGGACGACCTCTTCAAGGGCGCCGAGTCCTACCTCGGCACCTGGGGCTCCTCCGAGGACCACCAGGCGGGCGTCAACCTGGCCAGGGGGAAGACGGCGACGGCCGGCGCGTCCGAGTCGAACCCCGTCACCAGCTACCAGCCCGGCCGGGCCGTGGACGGCGACGGCGGCACCCGCTGGGCCAGCGACTGGAACGACTCCCAGTGGTGGAAGGTGGACCTCGGCGCCTCGCACACGGTCCGGAAGGTCACCCTGGACTGGGAGCGGGCGTACGGCAAGGCGTACCAGATCGACGTCTCCACCGACGGTTCGACCTGGAAGACGGTGTGGTCCACCACCTCGGGTGACGGCGGTCTCGACACCGCCAAATTCCCCGGAGTCACGGCCAGATATGTTCGGATGCTGGGGACCGACCGCGGTACGGACTGGGGTTACTCCCTCTACGAGGTCGGCGTCTACAGCAGCTGACCGCATGACACGGGGGAAAGGGATCCACATGGCACGCCTGCCGTCGGCCGAGCGACGCAGACAACTCACCGAGGCCGCGATCCGCGCGATGACCCGGGACGGAGTCCCCAGGACGACGACCCGGTCCATCGCGGCCGAGGCGGGCGTGTCGCTGAGCGTCTTCCACTACTGCTTCGAGTCGAAGCAGGAGCTGATCGAATCCGTCATCACCACCATCACGGGGCACTACGTGGCCCTGGTGCGGGAGGCGATCCGGCCGCGGGAGACGCTCAGGGAGACCGTCCGGGCCGGTTTCCAGGCGTACTGGGACCATGTGTCGGCCCACCCGGGCGAGCACATGCTCACCTACGAGCTGACCCAGTACGCCCTGCGGGAGCCCGGCTTCGAGCATCTGGCGCGGCGGCAGTACGAGATGTACCGCGTCACCTACGCCGACCTGATCGAGCAACTGCGCGCGACCATGGGGTTCGAACTGACGGTGCCCGTCCCGGTGCTGGCCCGCTACCTGGCCGCCATGACGGACGGCCTCACCCTCAACTTCCTGGTCCTGGGCGACGACGCGGCCTGGGCGGACATCCTCGACACCATCACCGACCACGTGGCCGGTCTGGTCCGTGAGGAGGTCCGCCCGTAGGTCCCGTGGGCCCCGGGTCTCAGCGGGCCGACGCGGCGATCAGCTGGTCCAGGAGGGCGATCAGGACGTCGCGGCAGGAGGTCCGTTCGCGGGCGTCGAAGAGCAGGACGGGGGTGTTCTCCGGCAGCGCCAGGGACTCCCGGATCACGTCGGGTTCGTAGGGATGCTCGCCGTGGAAGCCGTTGACGCCGATGACGAACGGGACCTTGCGGCGTTCGAAGAAGTCGATGGCGGCGAAGCTGGACTCGGGGCGGCGCACGTCGACGAGGACGACGGCACCCAGCGCGCCGATCGCGAGGTCGTTCCACATGAACCAGAACCGCTGCTGCCCGGGCGTGCCGAACAGATAGAGCACGAGGTCCTGGCCGATGCTGATCCGGCCGAAGTCGAGGGCCACCGTGGTGGCGTGCTTCTCGGGGATGCCGTCGAGGTCGTCGACGTCGAGGCCGGCCGTCGTGAGGGGTTCCTCGGTGCGCAGCGGGACGATCTCGCTGACCGAACCGACCATGGTCGTCTTCCCGACGCCGAACCCTCCGGCGATGAGGATCTTCACCGTGTCGGGAGCCGAGATCCCCTGGGGGTCAGAGCCGGCCAAGACCGTCCCTCACTTTCTTCAGCAGGTCCAGGTCGGGGGTGCGGGAGATCAGGCGCGGCTGGCGCACGCTGATCCGGCCCGCCTCCAGCAGATCGCAGAGCATGATGGCGACCACGCTGACCGGCAGGTCGAGGCCCGTCGCCAGCTCGGCCACCACGATCGGTCTCGCGCACAGTCTGAGGATGCGGGCGTGTTCCGGCTGGGGCCGGGTGCCGCCGGCCGGCTGCGGGTCCACGGCCGTGACCATCGTGATGAGGGTGAAGTCGCCGCGGGCGGGCCGGGTCCGGCCGCCCGTCAGGGTGAACGGGCGAACCAGCCGGCCCGCCGCGTCGCCTCCGTTCACCTCACTCGCCGCTGTCGGCCGCGACGGCACCGGCGCGTGGGGCCGCGCTGAGGTGCTCGCCGATCTTCTTCACCAGCATGTTCATCTGGTACGCGACCACGCCGACGTCCGCGCCCTGGCGGGTCAGCACGGCGAGGTTGGCGCCGGGGCCGGCGTTGGTGAGGATGAGGAAGGCGTTGCCCATCTCGATGAGCAACTGGCGCACGGGACCGCCGCGGAAGTCCATGCTGACGCCCTTGCTGAGGCTCATCAGGCCGGACGCGGTCGCCGCGAGCCGTTCGGCGTCGTCGCGCAGGAACGCGGTGGACTTGCTGACGACCAGTCCGTCCTCGGAGAGCACGACGGCGTGGTCGACCTCGGCGACCCGGTCCACCAGTCCGGTGAGCAGCTGGTCGAGCTGACTGTGCGTGGCGGGGATGGGGCGTGTCATCTGTGTGTCCTTCAAAGAGCGGTCTGCGTGGGGAGTCGATGGGCCGTCAGGTGCCGGAGGCGGGGACGCGGTCCCCCGGTTCTTCGGATGCGGATTCCTCCCCCGGGGCGTACTCGGATTCCGCGTCGTCGTCACGTGCCCGGAGGGTTCCGCGCTGGAAGCCGGCGAGCGAGGACGCCGCGCGCTCGGCCGTGAAGTCGTCGGCGTCGCCGTCGGGGCAAGGTCGGGACTCCTCCTTCAGCTCGGCGGCCAGACTGGTCTGCGGGATCCTGCGCGGCAAGGGCACGGGGCCGTCCGTCTTCCCGGTCCGGAGCTTCCTCGAGGTGGCCGCCATGGTCCCGTTCGCGCCCCCGGTCGCGCCGGTGGTCCGCGCGTCGGAGCTCGCGGGGGGGTCGTCGCTCCCCTCGCCCGACGCGGTCCGCTCCCGGGGCGTGCCGTCCGGCCCCCCGAGTACGGTCGCGGAGTCCGGTCCGGGGCCCGTCGCGGCGGCGACCCGGGCGGCCACGAGCGAACCGCGGGCGGGCGGTTCGGCGGTCTCGGGGCCGTCCTCGTCGGCGGCGGGCGCCTCGCGGACCACCGTCTCGTCGGGGATCAGGACGATCGCGGTGGTGCCGCCGTACGGCGAGGCGCGCAGGGTGACGGTGATGCCGTGCCGGGTGGCGAGCCGGGCGATGACGAACATACCGAGCCGGAGGTCGTCGGCGAGCGCGACCACGTCGAACTGCGGGGGCACCGCCAGTTGCGCGTTGAACGCGGCGTAGTCCTCCTCGGACATGCCGAGTCCCCGGTCCTCGACCTCCAGGGCGAGCCCCTTGGCGACGGTCGCGGCGCGGACGCTGACCGGGCTCGGGGCGGGCGAGTACGAGGTCGCGTTGTCGATGAGCTCGGCGAGGAGGTGGATGACGTCGGCCACGGCGGGCGGGGCGATCCACACGTCGTCGTCGGCGTGCACCTCCACCCGCTGGTACTGGGCGACCTCGCCGACGGCGCTGCGCAGGATGTCGATCAGCGCGACCGGTTCGGTCCAGCTCCGGCCGGGGCGCTCGCCGCTGATGATGACCAGGTTCTCCTCGTAGCGGCGCAACTGGCTGGCGGTGGAGTCCAGTTCGTAGAGGCCCTTGAGGATCTCGGGGTCCTGGTGCCGGCGTTCCAGCTGGTCGAGCTTGGTGAGCTGGAGGTTGACCAGGTTCTGGCTCTGCCGGGCGATGCCGAGGATCACACGCTGGAAACCGCGCCGGGTGTCGGCGAGTTCCACGGCCGTGTGGACGGCCGTGCGCTGGGCGGCGTTGAACGCCTTCGCGACCTGGCCGAGTTCGTCGGTGCCGTAGTCCAGCGGGGCCGAGGCGGCGTCCGCGTCGACCTTCTCGCCCCGGTCGAGGCGGGCGACGATGTCGGGCAGCCGCTCCTCGGCGAGGCTGAGGGTGGCCGTGCGCAGACCGGTGAGCCGGCGGGACAGCGAGCGGGTGATGCGCCAGGACATCACGATGCACAGCAGCAGCGCGGCGAGACCGCCGGCGCTCAGCGAGCCGGCGGTGAGCAGCAGACCACGCGCCTCCTCGCCGCTGCGGTCCAGCAGGCCCTGGGTCTGCTCGCGGATCAGCTGCTCGTACTGGGTGGAGAGCTTCGTCATCGCTGCGTCCCAGCGCGCCTGTGCCTGCGGCAGCTGGGTGCGGCGGGACTCGCCGTCGCCGGTGGTGCGGGCCGACAGGACCTCGTCCTCCACGGACTGCAGCGTCCGCCAGTCCCCGCCCTGGACGATCCGCTCGACCTCGGTCTTCACCTCGCCCTCCAGCGAGGGGACGAGCTGGTTGTCGACGAGCCAGCGGCGGGCGTTGACCACTTGGGCGAAACCGTTCCGGGTCGGCTCGTCGAGGCGGCCCGAGGGCCAGTTGAGGGTGAGGATCGCGTCCTCCTGGGAGACCAGCTCCGCGGCCTGCGCGATGGTGACGAGAGGGCCGGCCTGCGAGGTGAGGTCACCGTCGTCGACCTGGGTCAGCTGCTGGAAGGCGTGGATCTGGCCGTCGATGATCGAGCCGTAGTGCTCCAGGACCTGCTCGGGCGTGATGTCGGTGGGGTTGTCCACCTGGTCCCGGTAGTACTCCAGGCTGTTGGAGGCGCCCATCACCGAGTACAGCTGGTCGCCGATGCGGTCGGGGGCGCGCTCGATCTCGCTCGCACGGCGGTCCAGCTTGGCGACCGCCCGGTCGGTCTCCCGGCGCTGCTGCTCCAGCGCGTCCATGGAGCTGCCGGGGGTCGCCATGTAGGCGGCGGACAGGGCCCGCTCGCGCTGCAGGGCGAGCGTCGCCTCGGTTCCCATCGCGCCGGTGGACTTGCTCAGACCGGTCTGCGTCCGCAGCCGCAGTCCCTCCGAGAACATCTGGGTCGTCGTCACACCCCAACTCACGGCCAGCGTGACGCTGGGGATCAGAGCCAGGAGGATCAGCGAGAGACGTATGGAGCCGAGACGGCGCCGGGCGCCGGTCCGTGGGGGCATCGTCGTCCTTGGGCGGTTGGCGGGGAGCGGAAGGAGCGGGGGCGGGGCGACAGGGGGTCCGGTATCGATGGGTGGACACCTGTCAGTGGGGCGCACAGGGGATGCGGAGGATGTTATCCGTACAAGTGAGTGCACGTCGCAGGGGTGGCAGGAAGTTTGGCGTCGCCGTTACACGACCGTTCCGGATACTTGGGGCGCGTGGCTCGGCCGTGCCCGAACGGAAGGTTCCGTTTGTCCGTGGGCGGCGGTCGGCGGACCCCGGCCGCACCCGGGGTGCACGGTCACCCGGGCCCGTCACGTCACCGGGTCCCGTTCGCCGCGAATTCGGCGATGCCGGCGATGTTCTTCCTGGTCACGAACGCGGGGCCGGTGAGTACGGGGGCGACACCACCCCCGCTGACATTGCCGTTGGTCCGGTACAGCCACAGCCCGTCGACGGCCAGATAGCCCTGCAGGTAGGGCTGTTGGTCGACCGCGAACTGGACGTCCCCGTCCCGTACGGCCTTGACCAGATCCTTGTTGAGGTCGAACATGGCGACCTTGGCCCTGCTGCCGGCCTCGTCCACGGAGTCCACCGCGGCGAGCGCGAACTGCGCCCCGAGCGTGACGACCTCGTCGATGGACGGGTCCTGACGGAGCTTGCCGGCGATCGAATCGGTCACCGCGTCCATGTCGGTGCCGTCGACGTACAGGTTCTCGGTCTGCCCGCCGAAGGTCTTCCGTACGCCGGCGCAGCGGGCCTCCAGGGCGACGTTGCCGCGCTCGTGGATGACGCACAGGGCTCGCTTGGCGGCGCGGGCGTCGAGTTCGTTGCCGAGCGCCCGGCCGGCGACGCTCTCGTCCTGGCCGTAGAAACCCAGCAGGCCCTGTGCCTGCCAGGCGCCGATACCGGAGTTGAGGCCCACCACGGGTATGCCCGCGGCGCGGGCCTCGGCGACCGCGCCGCGCACCGCCTGCGGCTTGGCGAGGGTCACCGCGATGCCGTCGACCTTGTCGGCGATCGCGTCCCGCACCAGTTTCGCCTGTCCCGCGGGGTCGGGGTCGCTGACGAAGGTCAGGTCGATGCCGTCCTTCGCGGCCGCGACCTCCGCGCCCCTGCGGACCAGGTCCCAGAAGGCGTCCCCCTCGGCGCTGTGCGTGACCAGCGCGACCTTCATCCCGCCCGAGCCACCCGACGCCTCCCTGTCCGCACCGCCGTCCGAACCTCCGAAGACGGAGCAGCCGGCGACGGTCAGGCAGACGGCGGCGGCGAGGGCGGTGGCACGGAAGGCCGAGAGGAACCTGTGGGGCGCGGGAGACGGGTTCATGGGGGCGCGGCACCTCGCTGTGCGACCGGGGTGGGAGGTCGGGGAGAGCGAGGCCACCGTCATCACCGCGATGACGTGCGGCGACTGGCTGACTTTCGCTGGGCGGAGCCAATCGCGTGTGACGCCCGGTAGTCAAGTGAACAACGTAATCGATGTGTTGCTGTGACGGCGCGATCGTGACCTGCGCACACGTGTCAACGGCCGTGGCGGGCCGACCGGTCCGCCGGGCCCGCACCGTTCCACTCCGCGCGCCGGGGTCGCTTCCGGCCGTCGCCCGATCCGGTCCGGCGCTCCCGTTCTTCGGCCGGATCCCGTCGCGAAGGGCGGCAACCTCCGTGCGTCCGGCGGCGACTGCTCGGCTGACGGCCCCTCCCCCACACGAATGGAAGCGACGCATGAGCGAGAACCGCGGCAAGGCCCGCCACCGCAGAAGGGGCACCGCCCTCGTGGCCGGTGTCCCCCTGGCCCTGGCCGCCGCCGGAACCATGGCCTACGGCACGGTCTTCGGGGTGTTCGGCGCGGACGCGCAGCCCCGGGCCGCCGCGGCGGCACCCACCTGGGCCACCGCGACCGCCGACGGCTTCGCCTCGGTGAACGCGCTGGGCCAGAACGGCACCTACGGCGGCCGGGACGGTCGGACGGTCACCGTGAAGACCCTGGCTGACCTGGAGAAGTACGCGACCGCCGCCGAGCCGTACGTCATCGTCGTGGCGGCGACGATCGACATGAACCCGGTGGGCAGGGAGATCAAGGTCGCCTCCGACAAGACGATCGTCGGCTCCGGCACCTCGGGCCACCTCGTGGGCGGCGGCTTCTTCCTCGGCTCCGGCGTCCACAACGTCATCATCCGCAACCTGACGATCCGGGACTCCTACCAGGGCACCTGGAACGACAAGGACCACGACTTCGACGCGATCCAGATGGACGGCGCCCACCACGTCTGGATCGACCACAACGATCTGCGGCACATGGCGGACGGCCTGATCGACAGCCGCAAGGACACCACCTACGTCACGGTCTCCTGGAACAGGCTGAGCCGGAACAACAAGACGTTCGGCATCGGCTGGACCACGAACACCACCGCCGACCTGACGATCCACCACAACTGGATCCGCGAGACCGAGCAGCGCAACCCGTCCACCGACAACGTGGCCCACGCGCACCTGTACAACAACTTCCTGGAGGACGTCTCCGGTACGGACATCTCCTCCTCCTACGGCAACTACGCGCGCGGCAACACCAAGATGGTGCTGGAGAACAGCTACTTCCAGGGTGTGAAGAACCCCGTCACCAAGGACGCGACGGCCGCCCTGGTCCAGCGCGGCAACGTCTTCTCCGGCACCTCGGGCCGCAACGAGAGCGGCGGCACCGCCTTCGACCCGAGGACGTACTACGCCTACACCCTCGACAGGGCCGCCGACGTGCCCGCCCTGCTGAAGTCCGGGGCGGGACCCCGGAGTTCGATCGGCACGACGGTGGCCGCCAAGGCCGCCGCAGCCACCACCCTCACCGTCGCCAAGGACGGCAGCGGCCAGTTCACCAGCGTGCAGAAGGCCGTCGACGCGGTGCCCGCGAACAACCCCTCGCGGGTGGTGATCTCGGTCAAGCCGGGCACCTACCGGGAACTCGTCAAGGTCCCGTCCAACAAGCCGCACGTCACCATCCAGGGCACGGGCGGCAGCCGCAAGGACACCACCATCGTCTACAACAACGCGGCGGGCACACCCAAACCGGGCGGCGGCACCTACGGCACCGGCGGCAGCGCCACCGTCGCCGTGGAGGCGGACGACTTCCAGGCCCGCAACCTGACCATCTCCAACGACTTCGACGAGGCCGCCAACCAGTCCCTCAAGGACCACCAGGCGGTCGCCCTGCGCACCGCGGCGGACAAGGTGCTCCTCGACGGCGTCATCGTGACCGGCGACCAGGACACCCTGCTGCTCGACACCGCGTCGAAGGACAGGCTGGGCCGCGTCTACGTCGTGAACTCCTACGTCATCGGCAACGTCGACTTCATCTTCGGCAGGGCCACGGCCGTCGTCGACAGGTCGGTCATCACCCTGAAGAAGCGCTGGAACGGCACCTCCGCCGGCTATGTCACCGCCCCGAGCACGGCCGCGAACCGCAAGGGCTTCCTGATCACCAACTCCACCGTCAACGGCGACGTGTCCGACCGGAGCTTCTACCTCGGCCGCCCCTGGCACGCGGGCGGTGACGCGTCCCTCGACCCCCAGACGACGGTCCGCAACACCACGCTCAGCGCCGCCATCAGGACCGCGCCGTGGACCGACATGAGCGGCTTCTCCTGGAAGGACGACCGCTTCGCCGAATACATGAACAAGGGCCCGGGCGCGGGCAGCGCGAGCACCGACCGGCCGCACCTGAGCGACGCGCAGGCCGCTGACCAGGAGGTCGCGGACTGGCTGGCCGGATGGACGCCGGGCGCCTGAACACCGGGACCGGGCCGGCGCACGCAACGTCCTCGCAACCTGTCGAGGCGTTCACTGCGGCCATGGATGTCGTCCCGCGCGTAGAGCTGACCCCCGCGGCCGCCGATCTCGTACGGCGGCTGCGGGCGGCCCACGGCCCGTTGATGTTCCACCAGTCGGGCGGCTGCTGCGACGGCAGCTCCCCCATGTGCTACCCGGACGGCGAGTTCCGGACGGGGGACTCGGACGTCCTCCTCGCGGAGCTGACCGTGGCCGGGGTCGACGAGGCGGTCGGGTTCTGGATGTCCCGCAGCCAGTACGAGGCGTGGAGCCACACCCGGCTGATCGTCGACGTCGTTCCGGGCCGGGGCGGCGGCTTCTCCCTGGAGGCACCCGAAGGGGTGCGTTTTCTCATCCGTTCGCGCGTCGTCGCGGCCGAGGCACCGCCCGGCCGGTAGTCGTCTGGTGCACTTCCCCTGAGTGCTGGGACGGTTGACGAGACATCAGGGGGCGCCGTGACGCATCGTGCTGGACGGTTGCGAACGGTACTGACGGTTCTCTCGGCGTGGAGCGTACTGGCCGGCGCGGCCCTGGCGGGCGCGGCACCGGCCACCGGCGCGCCCCGGGCCGTCGCCGTCGCGCCGGGTGTCGAGTACAGCCACTTCGACGTCAGGGGCGCCCACGGCGTCACCCACGCCCATCTGCTGAGCGTCGACCTGCGCAACCGGCAGGTGGGCGTCGGGCTGCTGTACCCGGGGAAGGTGGCCGCGCGGGCGACCGTGTCCCGGCTGGCCGCCTCGGCGGGTGCCGTGGCCGGGGTCAACGGCGACTTCTTCAACATCACCGAGACCCAGCACCCGGGCATCGCGGCCACCGGGGCGCCGGTCGGCCCGGCGATCGCCGCCGGACAGGCGCTCAAGGCCGCCGTACCGACGGGCCAGCGCTTCGGTCCGGCCCTGCCGCCCGGGACGAGCACCAGGGACGTGCTCGGCGTCACGACCGACGGCACGGCCCGCCTCGACAGCATCGCCCTCGACGGTTCCGTCACCACCGCCGACGGCGACCTCCCGCTGCAGGGCCTCAACCAGTACGCCCTGCCGGTGGGTTCCGTCGGGGCGTTCACCTCGGACTGGGGCAGTGTCTCCCGGATGCGGGCCGTCTGCGGCACGGACACCGACCGGGCGGCGCCGTGCAGCACCGACACCCACGAGGTGCTGGTGGAGGACGGGCGTGTGGTCGGCTCGGCCGGCACCCCCGGCAGCGGCGCCATCGCGGAGGGCGCCACGGTCCTCGTCGGGCGCGAGACGGGCGCCCAGCGGCTGCGCAAGCTCTCCCCCGGCGACACGGTGGACGTCCAGCACGTCCTGGTCTCCTCGACCGGAACCCCGTACGCCTTCGCGCTGGGCGGCTACCCGGTCCTGCGGGGCGGCGGGCCGCTGCCCGGCCTCGACGACACCACCTCGGCGGTACGCACCGCCGCCGGTCTCGCCGACGGCGGCCACCGTCTGCTGCTCCTCGCCCTGGACGGCGCCGCCGCCTACCGCACGGGGCTGACCATCGCCGAGGTCGCCTCCACCCTGCGCGGCCTGGGCTCCACCGACGCGTTCAGCCTGGACGGCGGCGGCTCCTCCACGCTGGTGGCCCGCGCGCCCGGCGCGACCGCCGTCACGGTGCGCAACCACCCGACGGACGGCACGGAACGGGCCGTCCCGAACGGCATCGGCATCTTCACGAAACCCTGACGCGGCGCCCCGGCTGCGCGAGAGGCCCCACCGGCCGGCACCCGACCACGCACCCCCGAGCTGTCAGGCGCACCCCGCTCACGGGTCCAGGCCGCTCACGATCTCCGCCGTGGCCGTCAGCCCGTTGTGGATCGTCGGCGCCACACTCGTGCCGGCCATCGAGAACCCCAGGAGCACGCACACCAGCGCGTGCGACACCTTCAGCGCTCCGTTGCGCAGGAAGACCACCGCCAGGATCACGAGCAGCACCACCACAGAGATGGAAACAACCATCGTCGACCTCCTCCGCCACGCCCACTTCGCGGCATTCGGCCGCAAGTGTGGCGCAGTGGAGCTTTCGTCCGTGCGGCTGACGTGTCCGCCGAACGAGTGGTCTCCACCGCTCTCCGGCCGTCCAGGAACGCCTCGCGCCCGCGAGGGCGGCGCCGAGGGCGGTGAGGGCAGTGCGCTGCCTCCCGGGTGGCCGGTTTGCGGGCCGTGCGGGTCTGCGGGCCGGAAGGGGCGTACGAGCAGGGTGATGCACGGGGAAAACCCGCCCTCGAGGGGACGGGCTTTCCCCGGCGCTCTCGGACGGTGCGTCAGGGAGCCTGGAGGTCGACCAGTTCGGCCAGCGCGGCCCGGTGGGCGCCCGCCGTGCCGTAGGCGATCGAGTCGGCCTTGGCCCGCTTCAGGTACAGATGGACCGGGTGCTCCCAGGTCATGCCGATCCCGCCGTGCAACTGCAGCGCCTCCTCGGCCGCGTGGACGGCCACGGGCGCGGCGAAGGCCTGGGCGACAGCCACCGCGAGGTCGGCGTCGTCGCTGCCGGTGGCGAGCCGGTCGGCCGCGTTGCGAGCGGCCGCCCGCAGGTTGACGACCTCCAGCCAGAGCTGCGCGAGGCGGTGCTTGAGTGCCTGGAAGCCGCCGACGGGCCGGTTGAACTGCGTGCGCTCCTTGAGGTAGCGGACCGTCTCGGTCAACGTCCACTCCGCGAGGCCGAGTTGCTCGGAGGCCAACAGCCCGGCTCCGGCGCGCAGGGCCCGGCGGACGGCGGGCTCGGCGTCGCCGAGGAGCCTGCCCGGCGCCCCGTCGAGCGTGACCTTCGCCAGCGGGCGGGTCAGGTCCAGCGACACCTGTGGGGTGACGGTCACGGCGGCGGCGTCCACCGCGTACAGGCCGCCGTCGTCCGCGGGCACCAGCAGCACATCGGCCACGGCCGCGTCGGCGATACCGGTCAGCTCCCCGTGCAGGGCCCCGTCCTCGTACCGTACGACCTTGTAGGCGCTGCCCGCGGGGACGCTCAGCGAGACCGCCAGGGCGCCGATCGCGGTCGCGGACGCCAGCTTGGAGAGCAGGTCGTCGTCCCCGCACTCCAGCAGGGCCTCGGTGGCGACGACCGCGCTGGTCAGGTACGGGACCGGCGCGACCGCGCGGCCCAACTCCTCCAGGACGACCGCCGCTTCGCGGTGCGTGGCACCCTGCCCGTCCAGTTCCTCCGGCACGAGCAGGCCCGCGAGGCCCATTCCCCCGGCGAGGGCCTTCCAGGCGGCGATGTCGTGCGGGGCGTCGGACTCGGCGCGCGCGATCACGCCCGCCGGGTCGCAGTGGTCGGTCAGCAGGTCACGGACGGCCGCGCGGAGGGCTTCCTCCTCCTCCGAGTACAGGAGGTCGGGCTGTGCGCTCTGTGTCGTCATCGGGCCAGGTCCTTCCACGCGACGTCCTTGTCGGTGCGCGGCTCGCCGGGCAGGCCCAGGACGCGCTCGGCGACGATGTTCAACAGGACCTCGGTGGTCCCGCCCTCGATGCTGTTGCCCTTGGAGCGCAGGTAGCGGTACCCGGCGTCGCGGCCGACGAAGTCGACCAGTTCGGGGCGCCGCATCGTCCAGTCGTCGTACAACAGCCCTTCCTCGCCCCGGAGTTCGACCTCCAGGCCGCTGATCTCCTGGTTGAGGCGGGCGAAGGCGAGTTTCATACCGGCGCCCTCGGGGCCGGGCTGTCCGGCGACGAGCTGCTGACGCAGCCGCTCGGCGGTGAGCCGCGCGGCCTCGGCCTCGACCCAGAGCCTCAGCAGCCGCTGGTGGAGGTCGTGGGTGCGCAGTCCGGGACGTTCGCGCCAGGTCTTCGCGACCGGGCCGATCATGCCGCCCTCTCGGGGCAGCCGCATGCCGCCGATGGCGACGCGCTCGTTGTTGAGCGTGGTCTGGGCGACCTTCCAGCCCTCGCCGATCGCGCCGAGGCGACGGGAGTCGGGGATGCGGACGCCGGTGATGAACACCTCGTTGAACTCGGCCTCGCCGGTGACCTGCCGCAGCGGCCGGACCTCGATGCCCGGGTCGGTCATGTCGCAGAGGAAGTAGGTGATGCCCCGGTGCTTGGGCACGTCCGGGTCGGTGCGGGCGATGAGGATGGCCCAGCGGGCGACGTGCGCGCTGGACGTCCACACCTTCTGTCCGTCGACGACCCAGTCGCCGTCGCCCTCCCGGACGGCCCGGGTGCCGAGCGCGGCGAGGTCGGAGCCGGCACCGGGCTCGCTGAACAGCTGGCACCAGACCTCCTCGCCCGTCCACAGCGGCCGCAGGAACCGCCGCTTCTGCTCCTCGGTGCCGTAGGCGAGGATCGTCGGCGCCGCCATGCCGAGGCCGATGCCGATGCGGCGCGGGTCGTTGTCGGGGGCGCCCTCCGCCTCGAGGTCGGCGTCGACCACGGTCTGGAGGGAACGCGGCGCACCGAGGCCGCCGAGGCCCTCGGGGTAGTGCACCCAGGCGAGCCCGGCGTCGAAGCGGGCGCGCAGGAACTCCAGGCGGTCGGTGGTGGCGGGCGGGTACGCGGCGAGCAACTCGGCCGTACGGCGCCTGAGGTCGGCTGCGTCGGTCATGCGGCGGCTCCGTTCTCCGGGGTGGGCACCACGACGACCCGGCCCGTGGTGACACCGTCCGCGACGCGCTGCACGGCGGCCGCGGCGCCGTGCAGCGGCGCGCGCTCGCTCACCAGCGGCCGGACGACGCCCCGGGCCGCCAGCTCGGTGAGCTGCTCGTGGCAGTGCTGGACCAGCTTCGGGTTCTTTGTGTTGTACAGGCCCCAGTGCAGGCCGAGGATCGCGTAGTTCTTGACGAGGGCGTGGTTGAGGCCGGGGCTGGGGATCGTCCCGCTCGCGAAGCCGACGACCACGATGCGCCCCTCGAAGGCGACGACCTTGGTCGACTGCGTGTAGGCCTCGCCGCCCACGGGGTCGTAGATCACGTCCGCGCCCCGGCCTCCGGTGGCCTCCTTCACGGCGGAGACGACGTCCTCGCTCCGCCGGTCGACCACCACGTCACAGCCCAGCTCCCGGGCGACGGCGGCCTTGTCGGCGCCGCCCACGACGCCGATGACCGTCGCCCCGGCCGCCTTGCCGAGCTGCACGGCCGCGCTGCCGACCCCTCCCGCGGCAGCGTGGACGAGCAGGGTCTCCCCCGCTTCGAGGCGGGCCCGGCGGTGGAGGCCGAACCAGCCCGTCTGGTAGCCGATGTGCAGGGCCGCGGCCTCGGCGTCGTCCAGCGCCTCGGGCGCGGGGAGCAGGGCGGCGGCGTCGGCGACCGCGTACTCGGCGAAACCGCCGTACGGCAGCGCCGGATTGGCGATGACCCGGCGGCCGTCCTCGGTCTCCCCGCAGATCTCCACGCCGGGTGTGAACGGCAGCGGCGGCCTGACCTGGTAGTGCCCGCGGCACATCAGGGCGTCGGGGAAGTTGATGTTCGCGGCGCGCACCTTCAGCAGGACCTGGCCGTCACCGGGCGTGGGCCGCTCCACGTCCTGGAGCCGCATCACCTCGCCCGGCTCGCCGTTCTCGTGCACTTGCCATGCCTGCATGCGATGCCTCCACGGACTGCCTCGGACGTCCTCGTCGGACCGGGGTCGACTGCCGCATGCATACTAAGCGGTCGCTTGCCCTCCGGGGAACAGCCTCGGAGCAGTCGCGTACGTCACGAACGCGAGGGCCTGGCCCGTACGTGCATCCGCTCGCCCTGCGGCCCGAACAGGCTGAGGAACTCCACCGGCCCCTCCCCCGTCGAGCCGAACCAGTGCGGTACGCGGGTGTCGAACTCGGCGGCCTCCCCCGCGACCATCACCACATCATGGTCGCCGAGCACGACCCGCAGTTTCCCGGACATCACATACAGCCACTCGTACCCCTCGTGCGTGCGCGGCTCCGGCTCCTGCCGTCCCTGGGGCACCAGCACCTTGAATGCCTGGAGGCCGCCCGGCTGCCGGGTCAGCGGCCAGTACGTCCGCCCGTGCCGCTGGATCGGCTTCGAGCGCACCCGGGGGTCACCGACCGGCGGCTCCCCGATCAGCTCGTCCAACGGCACCTGGTGGGCCCGGGCGATCGGCAGCAGCAACTCCAGGCTGGGCTTGCGCAGCCCCGACTCCAGACGCGACAGCGTGCTCACCGAGATGCCGGTCGCCTCCGACAGCCCGGCGAGGGTGGCCTCCCGCTCCTTGCGGATCCGCCGCAGCCGGGGCCCGACCCCGGCGAGAACCTCGTCCGTCCCACCCGCATCCACGCTCGTGTCGCTCATACCGCTATTGCAGTTTCGGCAAAGGCATTTGTCAATGCGGCGATTCGGGGCGACCGTCGTCGTGGAGGTGGTCACCATGACCGAACAGCAGTACGAAGTGATCGTCATCGGCGGCGGCGCGGCGGGACTCTCCGCCGCGCTGGTCCTCGGCCGGGCCCGGCGGCGCACCCTGGTCGTCGACGCGGGCGAGCCCCGCAACGCGCCCGCCGCGCACATGCAGGGCTTTCTGTCGCGGGACGGGATGCCGCCCGCGGAGTTCCTGGCCGTGGGCCGCGAGGAGATCGCCCGCTACGGCGTCGAACTGGTCCGGGGCCGGGCGGTGGACGTCACCCGCGACGACGACGGCGGGGCCTTCACCGTCTCCCTCGCGGACGGCCGGTCCGCGCGCGCCCGCCGCCTGGTCGTCGCCACCGGCCTGAAGGACGGGCTTCCGGCCGTCCCCGGCGTCGCCGAACGCTTCGGCCGGGACGTCCTGCACTGCCCCTACTGCCACGGCTGGGAGGTCCGCGACCGGCCCTTCGGCGTCCTCGCCACGAGCCCGCTGAGCGTGCACCAGGCCCTGATGGTCTCCCAGTGGTCCAAGGACGTGACTCTCTTCCTGCACGAGACCCCCGAGAGCGACCTCGCCGACGACGACCTGCGCCGCCTCGCGGCAGCCGGCGTGGGGATGGTCCCGGGAGCGGTGGCGGGCCTGGTCGTGGAGGACGACCGGCTCACCGGCGTCAGGCTCGCCGACGGCACGACCCACGCCCGCTCGGTCCTCTTCACGGCGCCCCGGCCGGTCCCGCGCACCGGCCTGCTGGAGAAGCTGGGCGCCGACCTGAACGAGACCCCCTTCGGCGCCTACCCGGTGATCGACCCGACCGGCCTGACCACGGTCCCCGGCGTCTGGGCCGTCGGCAACGCGATGGGCTTCTCCGAACAGGTCGTCAACGCGGCCTCCTCGGGCTACCGAGCCGGCGCCACGATCAACGGAGACCTCCTGATGGCGGACCTGGACGCGGCGACGCAGGCACGTTGCGCCCGGTAGGACCGGCCGAAGCCTGCCCAGACGGGCGCGGGGATCGGCCCGCGGGGCGGTCCAGGGGCGCGAGGTAGCCCCAGGAGCGCGGGGCCGTCCAGCGGCGCGGGGAACCGCGTGACGAGCCACGTCGCACCCGCGCCCACACCGCCCGAAGCAGCCGCACCCACACCCGCCGAAGCACCCACCCCACCCCCATAGGCGCCCGGCGGGACTCCGTAGGACCATGGCCGCATGCTCTTCGCCCGGCTCGCCCGCGTGTCGCAAGAGATCGCCGCCACCTCGGCCCGGTCCCGCAAGACCACCCTGCTCGCCGAACTGTTCAAGGACGCCGAGGAGGAGGACGTACCGATCGTCATCCCGTACCTCGCGGGCCGGCTGCCCCAGGGCCGCCTGGGCATCGGCTGGAAGGTCCTCGACCAGCGGATCCCGCCGGCCGGCACCCCGACCCTCACCGTCCGGGAGGTCGACGCCCGTCTGACGGCGATCGGCGCCGTCACCGGTACGGGATCGCAGACCGAACGCAGACGCCTGGTGGGCGCGTTGCTCGCGGCAGCCACCGAGGACGAACAGCGCTACCTGATCGGCCTGCTCACCGGCGAGGTCCGCCAGGGCGCCCTGGACGCGCTGGCGGTGGAGGGCCTGGCCGGGGCCACCGGGGCACCCGCCGCCGACGTACGCCGGGCGGTGATGCTCGCCGGCTCGCTGCAGACCGTGGCTCAGGCACTGCTCGCCGAGGGCCCGCCCGCCCTCGAAGGGTTCCGGCTCACCGTCGGACGGCCCGTCCTGCCGATGCTCGCGCACAGCGCCGCCTCCGTCGCGGAGGCCGTCGCGAAGCTGGGCGGGTGCGCGGTCGAGGAGAAACTGGACGGCATCCGCGTCCAGGTCCACCGTGACGGCGATGACGTACGCCTGTACACCCGCACCCTGGACGACATCACCGACCGACTCCCCGAACTCACCTCCGCGGCGCTGGAGTTGCGGGGCGAACGGTTCATCCTGGACGGAGAGGTGATCGCGTTCGACGGGAACGCGCGGCCCCGCTCCTTCCAGGAGACGGCGGGCCGGGTCGGTTCACGCCTGGACGTGGCGACAGCCGCCCGCCAGGTGCCCGTCTCCCCGGTCTTCTTCGACGCGCTCTCCGTGGACGGCCAGGATCTCCTGGACCTCCCCTTCACCGACCGTCACGCCGTACTCGCCCGGCTCGTCCCGGAGCCCATGCGGGTCCGCCGCACCCTCGTCACCGGCCCCGACGACCTGGCCGAGGCGGAACGCTTCCTCACCGACACCCTGGAACGCGGCCACGAGGGTGTCGTACTGAAGGCCCTGGACGCCCCCTACAGCGCGGGCCGGCGCGGGGCGTCCTGGCTGAAGGTCAAGCCGGTGCACACCCTGGATCTGGTGGTTCTCGCCGCCGAGTGGGGCCACGGCCGCCGCACGGGCAGGCTCTCCAACCTCCACCTCGGCGCCCGCACCGCCGACGGCTCCTTCGCCATGCTCGGCAAGACCTTCAAGGGCATGACCGACGTGCTGCTGGCCTGGCAGACCGAACGGCTGACGGAGCTGGCCGTGGAGGAGCACCGCTGGGGCGTGACCGTACGCCCCGAACTCGTCGTCGAGATCGCCTACGACGGACTGCAGCGCTCCACCCGCTACCCGGCCGGCGTCACCCTCCGTTTCGCCCGCGTGATCCGCTACCGCGAGGACAAGACCCCGGAGGAAGCCGATACGGTCGAGACCCTGCTCGCCGCACACCCCGAGGTGACGCGTTGACCACACCCAAGCGCAGCGCCGGACTGCTGCTGCACCGCCGCACCGAGCACGGCGTAGAGGTCCTGCTCGGCCACATGGGCGGCCCGTACTTCGCGCACAAGGACGCGGGCGCGTGGAGCGTGCCCAAGGGCGAGCACGAACCGGACGAGCCCGCCTGGGACGCCGCCCGCCGGGAGTTCCAGGAGGAGCTGGGGCTGGCCCCGCCCGACGGGGAGGCCGTACCGCTGGGCGAGGTCCAGCAGAAGAACGGCAAGATCGTCACGGTCTGGGCGATCGAGGCGGACCTCGACCCCGCGACCGTCGTGCCGGGCACCTTCCGCATGGAGTGGCCCCCGAGATCGGGCCATGTCCAGGAGTTCCCGGAGCTGGACCGCGTGGAGTGGCTCACCGTCGAACGGGCCCGGGCCGTGCTGGTCCCGGCGCAGGCGAAGTTTCTCGACCGTCTCCTGGAGCACTCGGACTGAGTCCGCGTTGCGGCGTGCGCCGTCGCGCGGGAAGGTCGAAGGACAGCCCACGCAGGAGGTCACCCATGCCCATCGCCACGGTCAACCCGGCGAACGGCGAGACGCTTCGGACCTACGACGCCCTGGGCGAGGAGGAGATCGAACACCGTCTCGCCACCGCCGACACCACGTTCCGTACGTACCGGACGACGTCCTTCGCGCAGCGGGCCCGGCTGATGCGCCGGGCCGCCGAACTGCTGGACGCGGACGCCGAGGACGTCGCGCGGGTGATGACCACCGAGATGGGCAAGCCCGTCAAGCAGTCCCGCGCCGAGGTTGCCAAGTGCGCGAAGGCGATGCGCTGGTACGCCGACCACGCCGAGGACCTGCTCGGTGACGTGGAACCGGCCGAGGCGGACGTGAAGGACTCGGGAGCGTCTCGGGTCCTGGTCCGCTGCCGGCCGCTCGGCCCGGTGCTCGCCGTGATGCCGTGGAACTTCCCGCTCTGGCAGGTGATCCGCTTCGCCGCGCCCGCTCTGATGGCCGGCAACGTGGGCCTGCTGAAGCACGCCTCGAACGTTCCCCAGACCGCCCTCTACCTGGAGGATCTGTTCCGCCGGGCGGGTTTCCCCGAGGGCTGCTTCCAGACGCTGCTCGTCGGCTCGGGCGCCGTCGAGGAGATCCTGCGCGACCCGCGGGTGAAGGCCGCCACCCTCACCGGCAGCGAGCCCGCCGGCCGGGCCGTCGCCTCGGTCGCCGGGGACGAGGTCAAGAAGACGGTCCTGGAACTGGGCGGCAGCGACCCGTACGTGGTGATGCCGTCCGCCGACATCGACAAGGCGGCGGCGACCGCGGTGACGGCCCGGGTGCAGAACACGGGTCAGTCGTGCATCGCCGCCAAGCGGTTCATCGTGCACGCCGACGTGTACGACGCCTTCGCCGAGCGGTTCGTCGAGGCCATGCGGGCGCTGAAGGTCGGCGACCCGCTGGACGAGGACACCGACGTCGGGCCGCTCTCCAGCGAGCGGGGCCTCGAAGATCTTCAGGACCTGGTGGACGAGGCCGTGGAGAGCGGCGCCACCGTCCTGTGCGGCGCCGAACGCCCCGACGGACCCGGCTGGTTCTACCCGCCGACCGTCCTTGCCGACATCACTGCCGAGATGCGTGTCCACCAGGAGGAGACGTTCGGCCCGGTCGCCACGCTGTACCGGGTCGCCGATCTCGACGAAGCCGTCGCGATCGCCAACGACACGCCCTTCGGGCTCAGCTCCAACGTGTGGACGCGGGACACCGCCGAGGTGGAGCGGTTCGTCCGGGACCTCGACGCGGGCGCGGTCTACGTCAACGGGATGACCGCCTCCCACCCGGCGTTCCCGTTCGGCGGTGTGAAGCGCTCCGGTTACGGGCGTGAGCTGTCCGGACACGGAATTCAGGAGTTCTGCAACATCACCACCGTGTGGCACGGGGCGTGAGGGTCACGCGGCTACCATCCCCGTTGTGAACCGCGAAGTGACTCTGCCTCTGATCGTCGACGACCGCGGGACCCTGCAGGTGTCCGCGGCCGAAGTGAGCAAGCTGCTGCGGACGGTGGGCGGCCGGTGGCTGCACCTGGTCGAGGCGGGTGAGGAACTCGACGAGGACACGGTCGCGGCGCTGACGATCGAGCTGGCGAAGCTGGCGGACCGCATCGACGTGGCGTGCATCGCACACAGCAGCGGGGCCGCGTCGGGTTGATCGTCGGCCGCGGAAGCGTCGTCGTTGCTCGCCCAGTTCCCCCGCGCCCCTCTCAGGGGTGCGCCAGCGTGGCCCAGAACATCGCCTCGTAGCTCTGCAGCAGTCGGCCATGGCCGACTGCCCGGTTCTCGTCGATCCGTCCGGCGTCCAGCCCCGCCTGTACCGCCGCCCGCGCCCTCTCCTCCAGTTCCGGCGCCGGCTCGGCGAAGAGGTCGAAGAAGCCGCAGGCCGCGTCGGTGAAGCCGTACCGGTCGCGGAGTGCCCGCGCGATCGTCCCGCAATAGCCGCCCCAGGAAGCGAAGTTGGAGCTCAGGGCGAGCACCGCATCGGCCGGGGACGCGGTCAGGGCGAGCCGGGCGACGTACGACGGGTAGGCCTGGCAACCGGGCAGGGGCTCGTACGTCCGGGTTCGTTCCGCATCCACGCCGCACGCCTCGGCGTACACCTCCAGCCGCTCCGCCGCCACCGCCTCCCCTTCTGCGAGCATCTCGAAGAAGGGGGCGCTCCCGGGCTCCTCGGCCGCCGACCGCTCGGCCAGATGACGGAAGGAGCGCAGGTCGGCGGCGATGACGAGCCGCTGTTCCAGCGCGAGCACGGCGAGGGTGCCGAGGCCGGCCGTACCGGAGGCGATCACGGGCAGCAGGGGGTTGGCATCCGGGTCGGGGGTGAGCTCCGCGGCGGTGAGCCTCAGCAGTTGTACGGCCGTCCCCGTCATCACATGCTCCCGTCGCCCTGTCGGTGTCGCCGTCTTCTTCTCGACTCTCCCACGACGGCAGCGCCCCGTCAGGGGCGCGGGGAACCGCGCGCGCAACCACGACGCTCCCGCACCCCGGATCGCACGGCACGCCCTCGGCGCTACCGGATCGGCATCCCCGACAGCGTCCGGGCGATCACCAGGCGCTGGATCTCACTCGTGCCCTCGAAGATCGTGTAGATGGCGCTGTCCCTGTGCATCCGCTCGACGGGGTACTCACGGGTGTAACCGTTGCCGCCGAGGATCTGCAGCGCCTGCGCCGTCACCTTCTTCGCCGTCTCGCTCGCGAACAGCTTCGACTGCGACCCCTCGGCCGCCGTGAACGGCCTGCCGTTGATCGCCATCCAGGACGCCCGCCACACCAGCAGCCGCGCCGCGTCCACGGACGTGCGCATGTCCGCGAGCTGGAAGGCGACGCCCTGGTTGTCGATGATGGGCCGACCGAACTGCTCACGGGTCTTGGCGTAGTCGAGGGCGACCTCGTACGCGGCACGGGCGGTGCCCACCGCCATGGCGCCCACGGCCGGACGCGACGCCTCGAACGTGGCCATCGCCGCGTTCTTCACGCGCTCCCCGCCGGCCTTCGCCCGCTCGCGGGCCCGCGCCAGTCGCTCGTCGAGCTTCTCCTTGCCGCCGAGGAGGCAGGACCCGGGGACGCGCACGTTCTCCAGGACGACCTCGGCGGTGTGGGAGGCACGGATGCCGTGCTTCTTGAACTTCTGGCCCTGCGAGAGACCGGGCGTGTTCGGCGGGACGATGAAGGACGCGTGGCCCTTGGAGCCGAGATCCGCGTCGACCACGGCGACGACGACGTGGACGTTGGCGATGCCGCCGTTGGTCGCCCAGGTCTTGGTGCCGTTGAGGACCCACTCGTCCTTGGCCTCGTCGTACACGGCACGGGTGCGCATGGACGCCACGTCGGAACCGGCGTCGGGCTCGGAGGAGCAGAACGCGGCGACCTTGACATCGTTGGCGTCACCGTACATCTGGGGGATCCAGGTGCCGATCTGCTCCTCGGTGCCGTTGGCGAGGACGCCCACGGCGGCGAGGCCGGTGCCGACGATGGACAGGGCGATGCCCGCGTCTCCCCAGAACAGTTCCTCCATGGCCATCGGGATGCCGAGGCCGGTGGGGTCGAAGTACTGCTGGGCGTAGAAGTCGAGGGAGTAGATACCGACCTTGGCGGCCTCCTGGATCACCGGCCAGGGGGTCTCCTCGCGCTCGTCCCACTCGGCGGCCGCGGGGCGGATCACATCGGCGGCGAACCCGTGGAGCCAGTCGCGGACCTCTCGCTGTTCCTCGTTGAGTTCCATGGTGAACTCGGCCATGACGCGCCTCCAGCACTGCACTAAGATGTTACCTGCGGTAACTGGAGTCTGTTACCGGTCGGTAGGAAAAGTCAACTCCCGCGTCGGGGTCGGTAGCCCGTTCGATCGGGTCGTGCCAATCAGTGTTAGTTTGCGCAGGACGTCACCGTCATCAGCATGTGGGGGAGAGACTCATGGACACCACGCAGCGGACCGACCAGGAGCGGTCCGCCGACCGGCGTCGGCGCGAGCTGCTGGAGGCCGCGGACAGGGTGGTGCTCCGCGACGGCCCGGGAGCGTCGATGAACGCCATCGCCGCCGAGGCCGGGATCACGAAGCCGATCCTCTACCGCCACTTCGGCGACAAGGGCGGACTCTACGCCGCTCTCGCCCAGCGCCACACCGACGCCCTCCTCGACTCCCTGCGGGCCGCGCTCGACGCCCCGGCCGAGCGGCGGGAGCGGGTCGAGGCGACCCTCGACACCTATCTGACGGCCATCGAGGCCCGTCCCCAGGTGTACCGCTTCCTCATGCACCCCGCCGAGGCCGGGCAGCCGGGCGACCAGCCCGGTGACCAGGGCTTCGACGTCGGCAAGCACTCCGCCCCGCTCCTGCGCCGCATGGGCGAGGAACTCGGCAAGGTGATAGAGGACCGCCTCGACCTCGGGCCGGACAGCCACCGGCTCGCCCGCGTCTGGGGCCACGGCATCGTCGGCATGATGCACGCGGCGGGCGACTGGTGGCTCGGGGAACGCCCCTGCACCCGGGCGGAGTTGGTCCGCAGCCTCGCCGACCTGCTGTGGGGCCGTCTGGCGGCCGCGGGCGACAAGGTCGGCGGCCCGGGTTTCTAGAGGCCCCACTTCTCGGCCCGGCTGGTGGACGCGCCCCGTCGGGGGCGCGGGGCTGTATCGCAATGCGGCTCCGCCGCGTGGGCGCGACCGGCCACGACGAACCGGCACCCGCCGAGGACTCACGGCCCCCACGGCGCTCGGGCGGCCTTCCGCATCACCCGGGAACGCCGCCATCCCGACAGCCGGTCCACGTACACCCGGCCCTCCAGGTGATCGCACTCGTGCTGCAGGCACCGTGCGAAGAACCCGCTCCCCCACACCCGCACCCGGTCCCCGTCCACCGTGAACCCCTCCACGACGGCCTCGTCGTACCGCTCCACGCCCGCCTCCAGGCCGGGCAGGGACAGACAGCCCTCGGGCCCCCGCAGTACGATCCCCTCGGTCGAGACGAGCCGGGGATTCACGACATGACCCAGATGCCGTACGTCCTCGTCGTCCGGACAGTCGTATACGAACACCCGAAGCGCCCGGCCCACCTGGTTCGCGGCGAGACCCACACCCCGCGCGTCGTACATCGTCGCGAACATATCCTCCACAAGGCGCGCCAGTTCGGGCCCGAACTCCGTCACCTCTTCACAGGGCGCCTGCAGTACGGGGTCCCCGAGCAGTGTCATGGGGAGAACGCGCCCTCGGGCGCCGGGAATCGAGCCGCTTCGCATGGTCGCAAGGGTACGTTCGGACCGATATCGCCGGTCCGGGCGGTGCTCACGGTCCGGTCGAGATTCGGGCGCGTGAGTGGATCTCGATAGGCTTCGGTCCACACGTTGCCGGGACAGGGCGCGGCGCTGTACGCAAGGAGGATCGAGAACTGATGGCAGGCAACTCGGACCCGCTCACGCCGCGGGCCAAGCTGGCCGTGACGGCGGGCAAGGCGGTCGCGGCGGCATCTCGTGCCGCGGGACGCGGTAGCGGATCTGTGATCGGCGGCCGGGTGGCACTGAAACTCGACCCCGACCTCCTCGCGCGGCTCGCGCAGAGCCTGGACGTCGTCCTGGTCTCGGCCACGAACGGCAAGACCACCACGACCCGGCTGATCGCCGAGGCACTGCGGGCCGCGGGCCCGGTCGTCTCGAACGCGCTCGGCGCCAACATGCCCGCGGGCATCACCTCGGCCCTCGCCGGGAACTCGGACGCGAAGTTCGCGGTCATCGAGGTCGACGAGAAGTACCTGGCCGGTGTGGCGCGGGACACCGACCCCAAGTGCATCGCGCTGCTCAACCTCTCCCGCGACCAGCTCGACCGCGCCGCCGAGACCCGCATGATGGCGGAGGCGTGGCGGGAGGGCCTGGCCGGCACGAAGGCCGTGGTCGTGGCCAACTGCGACGACCCGCTGATCGTGTGGGCGGCCTCGTCGTCCCCGAACGTGATCTGGGTCGCGGTCGGCCAGATGTGGAAGGACGACGCATGGTCCTGCCCGTCCTGCGGCGGTGTGATGCAGCGGCCCGGCGACGACTGGTTCTGCGGCGAGTGCGGTTTCCGCCGCCCGACGCCGAGCTGGGCGCTCTCCGGCGACCACGTCCTGGACCCGCACGGCTCGGCCTGGCCGATCCACCTGCAGCTCCCGGGCCGCGCCAACAAGGCCAACGCCGCCTCCTCGGCCGCCACGGCCGCCGTCTTCGGTGTGCCCCCGCAGGTTGCCCTGGAACGCATGTACCAGGTCCAGGCGGTCGCCGGACGGTACGACGTGGTGCAGTTCATGCAGCGTGATCTGCGGCTGCTGCTCGCCAAGAACCCGGCGGGCTGGCTGGAGACGTTCTCGCTGATCGACCCGCCGCCGTCGCCGGTGATCCTGTCGGTGAACGCGCGCGGCGCCGACGGCACCGACACCTCCTGGCTGTGGGACGTCGACTACACCCGGCTGACCGGCCATCCGATCTTCGTGCTCGGTGACCGCAAGCTGGACCTGGCGGTGCGGCTGGAGGTCGCCAACCAGCACTTCCAGGTCTGCGACACCCTCGACCAGGCGGTGCAGATGTGCCCGCCCGGCCGGATCGAGGTCATCGCGAACTACACCGCGTTCCAGGACCTGCGCCGCCGCGTGGGCAACTGAGCACGCAACGACGAACGACGCCAACGACTCCGAGGGGCACCGACTTTCATGAGCGACAACAGTCTGCGGGTCGTCTGGGTCTACCCGGACCTGCTCAGTACCTACGGCGACCAGGGCAACGTCCTCGTCGTCGAGCGCCGGGCGCGGCAGCGCGGCCTGGACGTGGCCCGGCTGGACGTGCGCAGCGACCAGCCGATCCCGACCTCCGGCGACATCTACCTGATCGGCGGCGGCGAGGACCGTCCGCAGCGGCTCGCCGCCGAGCGGCTGCGCCGGGACCGGCACCTGTACCAGGCGATCGACAACGGTGCGATCGTCTTCGCGGTCTGCGCCGGCTACCAGATCCTCGGTCACGAGTTCGTCAACGATCTCGGTCAGCGCGAGCCGGGCCTCGGTCTGCTCGACGTGACCACGACCCGCGGCGAGGGCGAGCGGTGTGTCGGCGACGTCCTCGCGGACATCGACCCGCGCCTCGGTCTGCCCCAGCTGACCGGGTTCGAGAACCACCAGGGCGTCACCCACCTCGGCCCCACCGCCCGCCCGTTCGCGAACGTGCGGCTCGGCAGGGGCAACGGCACGGGCGACGGTACGGAGGGCGCGTACAACGACACCGTGTTCGGCACGTACATGCACGGGCCGGTGCTGGCCCGGAACCCGCAGATCGCGGATCTGCTGCTGAAGCTGGCGCTGGACGTGAACGCGCTGCCGCCGACCGACGACCGCTGGTTCGAGGCGCTGCGCGACGAACGCATCTCCTCGGCCCAGCAGCAGCCCGCCTGACGCACGGTTCGGCAGGGTGCCGGGGCGCCTGAGAAACGGTTCCTCAGTGCCCGGACGAAAGCCCGTCCGACAGTGCCCCCGCTCATGTGTGAAAGCCCGTCTGACCAGGGCTCCGCTCACCTGTGCGGGGGCGTCCAGCAGGCGGACGCCCGCTACGGCCGGGGCCCCCGCCGCCGGTAGGGTGGCGGGGATTCCGGCCGGACAGCGTGGTCCGGTTCCCGGCCCACGTCGAGAAGGTATTCGGGCTATGCGCATTGGTGTCCTCACGTCCGGCGGCGACTGTCCCGGACTGAACGCCGTCATCAGGTCCGTCGTGCACCGCGCCGTCGTCGACCACGGCGACGAGGTCATCGGCTTCCGGGACGGCTGGAAAGGTCTGCTGGAGTGCGACTACCTCAAGCTCGACCTGGACGCGGTGGCCGGCATCCTGGCCCGCGGCGGCACGATCCTCGGCTCCTCCCGGGTCCAGCCCTCGCACCTGCGGGACGGTGTGGCGCGGGCGAAGAGTCATGTCGAGGAACTCGGTCTCGACGCGATCATCCCCATCGGCGGTGAGGGCACGCTCAAGGCGGCCCGGCTGATGTCGGACAGCGGCCTGCCCGTCGTGGGGGTGCCGAAGACCATCGACAACGACATCGCGGTCACGGACGTCACCTTCGGCTTCGACACGGCCGTCGGTGTCGCCACGGAGGCCCTGGACCGGCTGAAGACCACCGCCGAGTCCCACCAGCGGGTCCTCGTCGTGGAGGTCATGGGCCGCCACACCGGCTGGATCGCCCTCCACTCCGGCATGGCGGCCGGCGCACACGCCATCGTCGTACCGGAACGGCCCTTCGACATCGACGAGCTGACCGCGAAGGTCGCCGAGCGGTTCTCGGCGGGCAAGCGGTTCGCGATCGTCGTCGCGGCGGAGGGCGCGAAGCCGAAGGCCGGGTCCATGGACTTCGACGAGGGCGGCAAGGACATCTACGGGCACGAGCGCTTCGCCGGGATCGCGCGGCAGCTCTCGGTCGAGCTGGAGCAGCGCCTCGGCAAGGAGGCGCGGCCGGTGATCCTCGGCCATGTGCAGCGGGGCGGCACCCCGACGGCGTACGACCGGGTGCTGGCGACGCGGTTCGGCTGGCACGCGGTGGAGGCCGTGCACCGGGGCGAGTTCGGGAACATGACCGCGCTGCGGGGCACCGACATCGTGATGGTGCCGCTCGCCAAGGCCGTGGAGACGCTGAAGACGGTGCCGGACGAGCGGTACGCCGAGGCGGAGTGCGTGCTCTAGGGGGCCGATGAGGGCTCAGGAGTGAGGTCCGCCCCCGGTCGTGATCGCGACCGGGGGCGGTTCTAGTCTGGGGGCGGACAGGACAGCACAACCCCCCACGAAGCAGGAGCCGGCGGATGGACCACAGCGGGCACGGTACGGGGCTCTTGCCCTTCACCCTGGGGCGGGGACTCGCGTGGTCGGCCGACCCGTTCTTCCTCGTCGCCTGCCTGGCGGGGCTGGCCCTCTACGGCTGGGGCGTCGTGCGGCTCATGCGCCGCGGGGACAAGTGGCCGGTGGGGCGGACCGTCGCGTTCACCGCGGGCGTGCTGCTGGTGCTCCTGGTGACGTGCACCGGGCTCAACGACTATGGCATGGTCATGTTCAGCGTGCACATGGTCCAGCACATGGTCGTCAGCATGGTGGCGCCGATCATGCTGCTGCTCGGGGCACCGGTCACGCTGGCGCTGCGGGCGCTGCCGGTGGCGGGCAGGGGCCGCAAGGGGCCGCGTGAGCTGCTGCTGATGTTCCTGCACAGCTGGTACATGAAGATCGTCACGCACCCGGCGTTCACGATCCCGATGTTCATCGCGAGCCTCTACGGGCTGTACTTCACCCCGGTCTTCGACTTCCTGATGGGGTCGACGCCCGGGCACATCGTGATGATGACCCACTTCCTGCTGGTGGGCCTGTTCTTCTTCTGGCCGATCATGGGCGTGGACCCGGGCCCGCACCGGCCGGGCTATCTGATGCGGATGCTGGAACTGTTCGCCGGCATGCCGTTCCACGCGTTCTTCGGCATCGCGCTGATGATGGCGTCCGCCCCGATGGTGAGGACGTACGAGAACCCGCCCGCCTCCCTCGGCATCGACGCGCTCGCCGACCAGAACGCGGCCGGCGGCATCGCCTGGGCGTTCAGCGAGATCCCCTCGGTGCTCGTGCTGCTCGCGCTGCTGTTCCAGTGGTACGGCTCCGAGCAGCGCCAGGCCCGGCGCGCGGACCGGGCGGCAGACCGTGACGGCGACAAGGAACTCGAGGCGTACAACGCCTATCTCGCCTCACTCGACGCACGCGGTCGCTGAGCCCTAATCCCCTTCGGGGTCTCATTCCTCTGTTCGATCCCGGGACGCGCTTCTCCTCAATTCCCCTTGACCAAAAGGCTTTTGCCTTCAGTAGCATGATGCGTGCGCCCCGCTTCCACCCTGCGGGGCGACAGGGAAACCGCCGGGGGAGCGGTCATGACAATTCACGTGTGCCCACGAACGTATTTACGAAAGGCCGGGAAATCGACCGCCCGGAGGTTGGCCGCCCTGCTGTGCGGCGCGATACTCCTCAGCGGGTGCGGTGACCCGGCCTCCTCGCTGCTCGCGGTCAAGGCGGTGGCCGCGGGCGTCGCTTCCCTCGCCCCCTTCTTCGACGAGGGCGAACGGCTCGGCCGGGACGAGCCCCGGCTGACGCCCCTGAAGCCGCACAGCGGTCTGCAGCAGGGCAACGCGCCCGGTCTCTACGGGGGCACACAGGAGCCCAAGGTCTGCGATGTGCGCAAGCTGGAGGATTTCCTCACCGCCCCCGGGAACAAGAAAAAGGCTCAGGAATGGGCCCGCGTGACCGGGGTGAAGGCCGACGCCGACGGCATCGGACGTTATCTCGACGTACTCACTCCCGTTCTCCTGCGCCACGACACCCTCGTGAAGAACCACGACTACAAGAAGGGAAAGGCTGTTCCCTTCGACGCGTTGCTGGAGGCCGGTATCGCGGTTCTGGTCGACGACCAGGGTCTGCCCGCGGTGAAGTGCAGCTGCGGAAATCCGCTGCGTGCTTTCGACGCGGACCCCGGACGCATCGACGTGGAGTTCCCGGACGACAAGGAGTGGAAGGGCTACGACGAGTCAGCCGTGGTCGTCGTCGAACCCGCGCCCGAGCAACTGAAGGAGATCAAGCTCGTCGACGTCCAGGACCCGGGCCGGGGCATCGGCCGGGCGGTCGGCACCACGGGTGAGTCCGACAGGACGTTCGACGCGCGGGCACGGCAGGCCGTACCGGTCGTACGGGGAATGACCTTCGGTGAGGCGAGCGCGGCCATGGCTGACAGGGGCCTGGCGGTGACGGTCGCCGGGGACGAGCTGCCGGTGGACGACGCGCCGGTGACGGGGTCCAGTCCCGGACCGGGCACCGAGCTGGAGTTCGGCGCCGCGGTGGCACTGCGGGTGGAGCGGCCGGGCGGAACGCCGGAGGAGAGCACCGGGGAGGAACCGGGGTCCGGGCCGGGCTCGTCGGGTTCGGGTTCGGGTTCCACGAGGCTCGGGCCCACCGAGCCGTCGGAGGGGGGCGGCTCCCCGACCGACGGGGCTCCGTCGGAGAGCGGCTCGACGCCGACGGACGGGAACACGACACCGGCGGGCGGGGGCTCCGTCCCTCAGGACACCGGATCCTCGGACACCGGACCGTCGGGGGGTGGGACGTCGGGCGGTGGGACGTCGGGAACCGGCCCGTCAGGCACCGGACCGTCGAACACCGGACCCTCGGACGGTGGAGCGCCCAGCGGCAGCGCGTCGGGCGGCGGGACCACGAGTGGCGGGGCGGCAGGTGGCGGAGCGGCGCCCACCGTGTCGGTCGCTCCCCCGTCGACGGGCGGCACATCGCTGGTGCCGTCGCCTGCCGAATCCTCCGAGGAGCCTGCTTCGCAGCCCGATCCCCCACCGAGCCCGTCCGTACCCGCCTCGGCGTCCGGCCTGTCCGCGTCGGGCAGAACGCCGCCCCCTCCCGCATCCGAGACCTCCCCTGATCCCGCGCCGCCGGAGGAGACGGCCCTGCCCGCCGACAAGCCGGCGGCGACGGGCGATCCGGAACCGGCCGACGGCTCCCCGACCGACCCGCCAGGCGTTACGAGCTACCCGGGCCTCCCCGTCGAGGACCCGGCTCAGTTGCCCGTACGGATCTGAACCCCGGGAGTGACCGATGCAGTCAGAAGCACCGCAGTCGGGGGTCGGCCGGGTCATCGCCGACCGGTACGACCTGCTGCGCCGGCTGGGCAGCGGCGGCATGGGCCACGTCTGGCTGGCATACGACCGTCGGCTGGACTGCGAGGTGGCGCTCAAGGAGGTCGTGTTCGGCAGTGCGGACGAGGCCGAGCGGGAGCGGACGGTCCGGGTGGCCCGCGCCCGCGCGGAGGCCCGGCACGCCGCCGGGCTGCGCGCCCACCCGAACGTGGTCACCGTGCACGACGTCCTGGAACACGACGCGCTGCCGTGGATCGTCATGGAGTACCTGCCGGACGCCCTCGACCTCAGGGCGCTCGTCGACCGGCACGGCGCCCTCGCGCCCGCCGAGTGCGCCCGGATCGGACTGGCCGTGCTGGACGCGCTGACCGCCGGCCACCAGCGCGGCATCATGCACCGGGACGTCAAGCCGGCCAACATCCTGCTCGCCCCGGACCGCGCCGGAACGCCGTACGGGCGCGTCCTCCTCACGGACTACGGCATCTCCGTCCAGCCCGACGCCCAGGAGACACGGCACACGCGGTCGCACGTCCTGGTCGGCACCGCCGGGTACCTCGCGCCCGAGCGGGCGCAGGGCGGGCCGCCGACCGCCGCGTCCGACCTGTTCTCGCTGGGCTGCACGCTCTACCGAGCCGTCGAGGGGCACGGGCCCTTCGACCGCGCCTCCGACATCGCGGCGCTGACCGCCATCGTGCTGGACGAGCCGCGTCCCATGGAGCGGGCCGGTGCGCTGGAGGCGGTGCTGACCGCCATGCTCACCAAGGATCCCGCGCACCGGATCACCGCAGCCGGGGCCGAGGCCGCGCTCACCGCGATCGCCTCACCCCGGGCCCGTCCCCGCACCGGCACCGGCCGGCAACCACGGTGGGCGGACACACGCCCACCGGCCGAACCGGGGGCCCCCGCCGTCCCCCCGGCCGCGCCGGAGACGCCGTGGCACGCGGCGTCGGACGGATCCGGCGGGCAGGACGTCTGGTCCCCGGCGGAGCACCGGTCGTCCGGGAGCCCGGGTCCCGTCCGTCCCCCACGGGCCACGGGTGCGGGCCGCGGTGCCGGCGAGCGGTCGCGCCGGCACCAGGGCCGGGCCCTTCTCGCGGGCCTGGCCACCGCGCTCGGGCTGGCCCTGGTGGTCGCCGGGGCGTGGCA
This sequence comes from Streptomyces sp. NPDC057438, assembly GCF_042802995.1. NCBI lineage: Bacteria > Bacillati > Actinomycetota > Actinomycetes > Kitasatosporales > Streptomycetaceae > Streptomyces > Streptomyces sp. NPDC057438. Next base: position 82,555 of record NZ_JBHVDD010000009.1, on the reverse strand, counting down.
GGCCGCGAAGAACCTGAGGGAACTCCCCGGTGCGCCGGGCGGCAGCGGCGACACCCTGAGCACCGTGCTGCCGTACGGGCGGGCCGTGGGGCTCGTCGAACCGCTGAGGGACGGCGACTGCGTGGACGTCACCTGGGCCGGCACGCCCTTCGAGGACGCCGCCCGGCTGCGGCTGGTGCCCGCGTGCGCGGGGCGCGCGATGGACGGCCAGGTGATGGCCTCCTACGAGGCGTCGTCCGCCGAGGACGCCCGGGCGGGCGGCGCCGCCCGGTGCGAGCAGCTCACGGTGGAGGCCCGCGAGAAACTCGTGGACGTCCGTGCCTTCGCCGTCCTGCCCACCACCGACGGCTTCGACGCCGCCGGGCACCGGGTCGCCTGTCTGCTGCTCGGCGAGCGCAGGCCGGTCTACGGGCCGATCGGCGCGTACCGGACGGTGGGTGACACGGTGCTGGTCGACGTGGCCACCCTGCAGAAGCAGGACTGTCTCGACCCGATCTCCAGCAACCGGATCCGGCTGGTCTCCTGCCACGACCGCCACCGCCAGAAGGTCCTCGGCTTCTACGAGATGAGCCCCGGGACCACCTATGACATGGCGCAGGACCAGGCTCTCGCCGCCTGTGTGCGGCATCTGCCGCCGCGGCAGTACGGCCATGAGCCCGGCGTCACCGCGTCCGGCTTCTGGATCAGCGAGGACGGCTGGAAAAAAGGCGCACATTTTGTCGTCTGCACTGTCATTTCCGGTAGTGGGGGCACCATGGAGGGAGAAGAAGCCTGACGAAGGGTGTTGCGATGCCCGGTTCGACGAAGACCATGGGGGTGCTCACCGTCGGTGGGCTGGTCGCGGTGACGGCCTACTCGGTGGCGCTCGGCAGCAATGGCTGGCTGTGGTTCGGGTGGGTCTTCCTGGGCCTGCTGACGCTGGGGATGGTGGCGTCACGCACCTGAGGCTCACGCGCCGTGATCCTCAGGGCCGGGGGATTCCCCCGTCCGGGTGTACGCCCGGCTGGAATTTGGGCAGCCGGGCGGTGATCTTCATGCCCGCGCCGACCGCGGTCTCTATGACGAGGCCGTGGTCGTCGCCGTAGACCTGGCGCAGCCGCTCGTCGACGTTGCTGAGGCCGATGCCGCCCGAGGGGCTGGCGTCGCCCGCGAGGATGCGACGGAGTACCTCGGGGTCCATGCCGACGCCGTCGTCCTCGATGACGACGAGTGCCTCGGCTCCCGCGTCCTGGGCGGTGATGCTGATGTGACTCTTGCCCGCGGCAGCCACGGTCCTGCCCTCCAGACCGTGCTTCACCGCGTTCTCCACGAGCGGCTGGAGGCAGAGGAAGGGCAGGGTGACCGGCAGGACCTCGGGGGCTATCTGGAGCGTGACCGAGAGCCGGTCGCCGAAGCGGGCCCGCACCAGTGCCAAGTAGTGGTCGATGGCGTGGAGCTCCTCGGCGAGGGTGGTGAAGTCGCCGTGTCTGCGGAACGAGTAGCGGGTGAAGTCGGCGAACTCCAGCAGGAGTTCACGGGCACGCTCGGGGTCGGTGCGGACGAACGAGGCGATCACGGCGAGTGAGTTGAAGATGAAGTGCGGGGAGATCTGGGCGCGCAGGGCCTTGATCTCGGCCTCTATCAGGCGGGTGCGGGACTGGTCGAGGTCGGCCAGTTCGAGCTGGACGGAGACCCAGCGGGCCACCTCGCCCGCCGCCCGGACGAGCACGGCGGACTCGCGCGGCGCGCAGGCGACGAGTGCCCCGTGGACACGGTCGTCGACCGTGAGGGGGGCGACGACCGCCCAGCGCACCGGGCAGTCGAGGATGTCGCAGGTCAGCGGGAACGCCTCGCCCCGGCCGGTCTCCAGGGGGCCCGCCAGCCTGCCCATGATCTCGGCACGGTGATGTTCGGCCACGCCCTCCCAGGCGAGGACCGACTCGTGATCGGTGAGGCAGAGCGCGTCCGTGCCGAGCAGGGTGCGCAGCCGCTTGGCGGATCTTCGGGCGGTCTCCTCGGTGAGGCCGGCCCGCAGCGGGGGCGCGGCGAGGGTGGCGGTGTGCAGGGTCTGGAAGGTGGCGTGTTCGACGGGTGTGCCGAGTCCGCCGAGGCTGTTGCGCGGGCGGGCCGTACGGCGGCCGAGCCAGAACCCGGCGGCGAGCAGGGGAAGCAGGGCCACGCAGAACCCCGCGAGGAATCCGGTCACTTCAGCGCTCATCGCTCACCTCCTGCATGTGGTAGACCGCTCACCGCCCGTGGGTTCCCCTCCACCGCTCCCTTGCCCCGGACAAGGCGCGCCCCAGCCCTCCGGGCCCTCAGCGGCGCCACAGTTCGATCTCCTTGGTCGCCGCCCGGGTCCGCCCGCCGACGAGTTCCTCCGGGAGGTGGAAGCGCGCCAGGATCGCCGGTGTCTCCGCCGGGATCCTGCCGGGGGTGGCCAGGGACACCAGGACCATCGTGAGGAAGCCGAGCGGGACGGACCAGAGGGCGGGCCAGGCCAGCAGGGCGTGGAGGGTGCCGGTGCCCGGATATCCGGCCATGGTCGCGGCGACCGCGAGGAGCGCCGCGCCGCCGCCGACGAGCATGCCCGCGGCGGCCCCCGGCGGAGTCAGGCGCCGCCACCAGATGCCGAGGACGAGCAGCGGGCAGAAGGAGGAGGCGGACACCGCGAAGGCGAGGCCGACCGCGTCGGCGACGGGCAGTCCGCCGACCAGGCCGCTCGCCGCGAGCGGCACGGCCATGGCGAGGACCGTGCCGAGCCGGAAGTGCCGGACGCCGCGTGCCGGCAGGACGTCCTGGGTGAGCACTCCGGCGACCGCCATGGTCAGGCCCGAGGCGGTGGACAGGAACGCGGCGAAGGCGCCGCCCGCGACCAGTGCGCCGAGGAGGTCGCCGCCGAGGCCGCCGATCATGCGGTCCGGGAGCAGGAGGACGGCCGCGTCGGCGTCGCCGGTCAGGGTGAGGTCGGGGGCGTAGAGCCGGCCGAGGGCCCCGTAGATCGGGGGGAGCAGGTAGAAGACGCCGATCATGGCGAGGACGACGACCGTGGTGCGGCGGGCGGCGACGCCGTGCGGGCTGGTGTAGAAGCGGACGACGACGTGCGGCAGTCCCATGGTGCCGAGGAAGGTGGCGAGGATCAGTCCGTAGGTGGCGTACAGGGGGCGCTCCTCGCGGCCGGCGGCGAGGGAGGTGGACATGCCGCCGTTGGTGCCGCGGTCGGCGACGGGGACGGTGTCGCCCTCGCTGAAGGTCAGCCGGGTGCCCCGGTCGATGCGGTGGGTGCCGGCGGGCAGGTCCACGCGCCGGTCGTCGTGGCGGCGGCCGTCGATCGTGCCGGAGGCGGTGACGGTGAGCGGGCCGGCGAGCTTCAGGTCGAGGGTCTCGTCGACGCGGACGACGCGCTGTTCGCGGAACTCGGCCGGTTCGTCGAAGGCGTGCCGTGGGGCGCCGTCGGCCTGCCAGGCGAGGACGAGGAAGATCGCGGGGACGAGCAGGGCGGTGAGTTTGAGCCAGTACTGGAAGGCCTGGACGAAGGTGATGCTGCGCATGCCGCCCGCGGCGACGGTGGCGGAGACCACGACGGCGACGATGACGCCGCCGAGCCACGCGGGCGCGTCGGTGAGCACGCTCAGCGTCAGTCCTGCGCCCTGCAGTTGGGGCAGCAGATAGAGCCAGCCCACGCCGACGACGAAGGCCCCCGCGAGCCGTCGCACCGTCTTGGAGGCGAGCCGGGCCTCGGCGAAGTCCGGCAGCGTGTAGGCGCCGGAGCGGCGCAGCGGGGCGGCGACGAACAGCAGCAGGACGAGGTAGCCGGCGGTGTAGCCGACCGGGTACCAGAGCATGTCGGGGCCCTGGACGAGGACGAGGCCGGCGATACCGAGGAAGGAGGCGGCGGAGAGGTACTCGCCGCTGATCGCGGCCGCGTTGAGACGCGGGCCGACGGTGCGGGAGGCGACGTAGAAGTCGGAGGTGGTACGGGAGATCCGCAGGCCGAAGGCGCCGACGAAGACGGTCGCCACGACGACGAGGGCGACCGCGGGGACGGCGTAGTTCTCGTTCATGCCTTGCTTCCGGTCTCCTCGTTCATGCCTTGCTTCCGGTCTCCTCGTTCATGCCTTGCTTCCGGTCTCCTCGTTCATGCCTTGCTTCCGGTCTCCGCGTTCACGGGTTCACTGCCTGCGTCGCCACGGCTTCCACCGCGCTCCTCGGCGGTTTCGGTGTGTCCGTCGGCCGTCCTCAGCGGTCCTCGACGAGCCGGACGAGGTCCTGTTCGTTGCGTTCGGCGCGGCGTACGTGCCAGAGCGCGAGGAGGACCAGCGGCGGGTAGACACCGAAGCCGAGGAGTGCCCACTCCAGTCCCGCACCGTCCGGCATCGCGGCGAAGACCAGGGGCAGCGGGGCGACCAGCAGGACGAGGACCGCGAAGACGGCCAGCGCGGCGCGGAGCTGGCTGCGCATGAGGGAGCGGACGTAGGTGTGGCCGAGGGTGGTCTGTTCGTCGATCTCGGTGCGGGGGCGGTGGTGGCCCGAGCCGCGGCGGGTGCGGCGGGGCACGCCGGTGACGACGACACGGCGTTCGGCGGGGTCGTGGGGCATGGCGGCTCCTCAGCCCGTGGTCCGGCGCATCAGCAGATCGCGCAGCTCGCGTGCGTGGCGGCGGCTGACCTGGAGTTCCACGGGGCCGACGAGGACGCTCACCGTGCCCGCGTCCAGGCGGAGTTCGCCGACGTGCCGCAGGGCGACGAGATGGCGGCGGTGGATGCGGACGAACCCGCGGGCGCGCCAGCGCTCCTCGAGGGTGGACAGGGGGATGCGGACGAGGTGGCTGCCCTGGGGGGTGTGGAGCCGGGCGTAGTCGCCCTGGGCCTCGACGTGCGTGATGTCGGCGACCGCGACGAAGCGGGTGACACCGCCGAGTTCGACGGGTATCTCGTCGGGATCGGGTTCGTGGACGGGGATCGGCGGGGCCGTGGCGGTCGCCGTGTCGCGGAGCTGGGCGGCCCGGCGTATCGCCTCGGCGAGACGCTCCCGGCGGACGGGCTTGAGGACGTAGTCGACGGCCTTGAGGTCGAAGGCCTGCACGGCGAAGCCCTCGTGCGCGGTGACGAAGACGACGAGCGGGGGCCGGGCGAAGCCGGTGAGGAGGCGGGCGAGGTCGAGGCCGTCGAGCCCGGCCATGTGGATGTCGAGGAAGACGACGTCGATCGCCTCCGGCCCGTGGGGCCCGGACTCCAGGGCGCGGTTGATGCGCCGCAGCGCCTCGGTGGCGTCGCTCGCGCCCTCGGCGCTGCCGACCCGTGGATCCGCGTTCAGCAGGTACAGCAGCTCCTCCAGGGAGGGTTTCTCGTCATCGACGGCGAGCGCGCGCAGCATGAACGTGGAGTGTAGGAGTATTTCGTACGCCTGCACACGGGCGCGCGCCGAGCCCTTCACCCCGGGGGCCGCGGGGCCCCTCCCTGGATACAGTGCCCGCATGAGCAGCAAGTCCGCGGCGTTCGACGAACTCGACCGCAAGATCATCACGGCGTTGATGGCGAACGCGAGGACCAGCTTCGCCGAGATCGGCTCGGCCATCGGTCTTTCGGCCACCGCGGTGAAGCGGCGGGTGGACCGGCTGCGCGAGACCGGAGTGATCACCGGGTTCACGGCGACCGTGCAGCCGGCGGCGCTCGGCTGGCGCACGGAGGCGTACGTGGAGGTGTACTGCGAGGGCGCGGCGCCGCCCCGGCGGCTCGCGGAGGTCGTGCGCAACCATCCGGAGATCACGGCGGCGATGACGGTGACCGGTGGCGCGGACGCGCTGCTGCACGTCCGGGCGATAGACGTGGAGCACTTCGAGGAGGTGCTGGAGCGGATCCGCACCGAGCCGTTCATCCGGAAGACGATCAGCTACATGGTGCTGTCGCACCTGCTGCCGGAGGCTCCGGAGGCCGGGGCCACCCAGGACGCAGCGAACGTGCGCTGAGCCGGATCGACACGCAGCATTACTGCGCGAACACGCAACGTTCGTTTCTTGTCGTGCGCCTGGCCTGATTCTTACCGTGGTGTCATCCCCGTCGACACCCGTCAGGAAGCGGAGAAACCCTCTGTGCCCGACAGCCGTGTGCCGCGCCCTCGGCGCTTTCTCGTCTGCGAACCCAGACACTTCGCCGTGCAGTACTCGATCAACCCCTGGATGCATCCGGACACCCCCGTGGACGTCGATCTGGCCCAGGACCAGTGGCGGGAGCTGATCCACGCCTACCGCACCCTCGGCCACACCGTGGAGACCGTGGAGCCGGTGGCGGCGCTGCCCGACATGGTGTTCGCGGCCAACTGTGCGCTCGTCCTCGGCGGCCGGGTCCTCGGCTCGCTGTTCCACGCGCCCGAGCGGCGCCCCGAGTCCACCGCGTACGACGCCTGGTTCGAGAGTGCCGGGTACGACGTGCTGCGCTCCGAGTCGGTGTGCGAAGGAGAGGGCGATCTGGTGCCGACCGGCCGCTATCTGCTCGCCGGGACCGGCTTCCGCACCACCCGCGAGGCCCATCGCCAGGCGCAGGAGTTCTTCGGCGTCCCGGTGATCAGTCTGCAGCTCGTGGACCCGCGCTTCTACCATCTGGACACCGCGCTGTTCGTCCTCGACGACGGGAGCGACGGCTCGGGAGGGAACATCGCGTACTACCCGGAGGCGTTCTCCCCCGGCAGCCGTGCCGTCCTCGCCCGGCTCTACCCGGACGCGGTGATCGCGACCCGTGAGGACGCCATGGCGTTCGGCCTGAACTCGGTCTCCGACGGCCGCCACGTCTTCATCTCGCCCCGCGCCAAGGACCTGGCCGACCGGCTCACCCGGCTGGGCTATGTTCCCGTCCCCGTCGACCTGTCGGAGTTCCAGAAGGCCGGCGGCGGCATCAAGTGCGTCACGCAGGAGATTCGCCCATGACCCGGGAGACCCGCCGCCCGGTTCGTGCGATCCGCCCCCTGACCGATGGAGGTCCGCTCATGACCGCTCCCGCCCGCACGCGCTCGTCGGCCGACCTCATCCGCGCCGAGGAGCCCGTCCTCGCGCACAACTACCACCCGCTGCCCGTGGTCGTGGCCCGTGCCGAGGGCACCTGGGTGGAGGACGTCGAGGGCCGCCGCTATCTGGACATGCTGGCCGGCTATTCCGCCCTCAACTTCGGCCACCGCCACCCGGCACTGATCGAGGCCGCGCACCGCCAGCTCGACACGCTCACCCTCACCTCGCGGGCCTTCCACCACGACCGGCTGGCCGAGTTCGCCACGTCCCTGGCCGAGCTGACCGGCCTGGACATGGTGCTGCCGATGAACACGGGCGCCGAGGCCGTGGAGAGCGCGATCAAGGTGGCCCGCAAGTGGGCGTACGAGGTGAAGGGCGTCCCCGCCGACCGGGCCACGATCGTCGTCGCCGCCGACAACTTCCACGGCCGTACGACGACCATCGTCAGCTTCTCGACAGACCCGGTGGCCCGTGACGGCTTCGGTCCCTTCACACCCGGCTTCCGTGTGGTCCCGTACAACGACCTCGCCGCGCTGGAGGCGGCGATCGACGAGACGACGGCCGCGGTGCTGATCGAGCCCATCCAGGGCGAGGCGGGCGTACTCATCCCCGACGACGGTTATCTGCGCGGGGTCCGCGAGCTGACCCGCCGCACCGGCTGCCTCTTCGTCGCGGACGAGATCCAGTCGGGCCTCGGCCGCACCGGCCGTACGCTCGCCGTCGAGCACGAGGACGTCCTGCCCGACGCCGTACTGCTCGGCAAGGCGCTCGGCGGCGGCATCGTGCCCGTGTCGGCGGTGGTGGCCCGCCGGGAGGTGCTGTCGGTGCTGCGTCCGGGCGAGCACGGCTCGACGTTCGGCGGCAACCCCCTCGCGGCGGCGGTAGGTTCGGCCGTGGTCGACCTGCTGCGCACCGGGGAGTTCCAGCACCGGGCCGCCGAACTGGGCGGGGTCCTGCGGGAGGGGCTCACGGAGCTGGTCGGCCGGGGCGTGGTCGGCTTCCAGGCGCGCGGACTGTGGGCGGGTGTCGACGTCGACCCCGCGATCGGCACGGGCCGCGAGATCAGCCGGCGCCTCATGACGGCGGGCATCCTCGTCAAGGACACCCACGGCTCGACCATCCGTCTGGCCCCGCCCCTGACCATCACGGCCGCGGAACTGCGGTCCGCGCTGGGGACGTTGGGGGAGGTCCTGGAGGAGGGCTCCTGACGAGGGCCACCCCGGGGGACCCCCGAGCCCGGACCCGCTGGCGGGACCGGGCCGGGGCCGGGGCACCCGCACGGGGCAGGGAGGCCGCCGTCGACTTGCCGTCGAGGGCCGGGCGTACAGGCTGAGGAGAGCCCCGTCGCCTCCCTGGAGGACACACGCCATGGCGACGGTCCGCAAGAACGACGGTGAGCCGCAGACGCTCGAAGTCTTCGAGATCGACCTCGACGAAGGAGACTGGCAGGCGTTGCGGCCCGACCCGGAGCGGTACTTCCGGGAGCTGCTGGAGCCCGAGTACAAGGTCAACGGCATCTTCGTCGACACCCGGAACTTCGGCCGTCCGGCGCGGGGCGAGCCCGGCGGCGGCGAGTTCCGTCCGGCTCGTGCGCATCAGCGGTGGCCCGTTCGACTCGTGCTACGTCTGGCCCGAGCACCAGATGTGGCGTGCCGGGACACCGGGTCCCGGCCGGGGTCAGGCGGCGCGGTGGGGCCGCAGCAGGAACAGGGCGATGTCGTCGGTGTGCCGGCCGGTGGGGCGAATGTGGCGTACCAGGCTGTCCACGAGCTGGTGGAGCGGGAGGTCGCCGGCCCGGCCGAGGTGGTGGGCGAGGCTCGCGATGGTCCGGCTCATGTCGGTGCCGGGGTCCTCCACGAGGCCGTCCGTGTAGAGGGCGAGCAGGGTCTCCGGGGCCAGGGACAGCGTGGTGAGCGGATAGACGGGGGTGCCGACCCCGATGCCGAGCGGGGGGCCGGGGCGGATGTCCACCGGATGGCTCCGCTTGTCGGGGTGCCGCACCAGCGGGGGCGGGTGTCCGGCACTGGCGAGGGTGACCTGGCGGCGGCCGAGGTCGAGGTGGGCGTAGAGGCAGGAGACGAAACGGCTGGCGTTGAGGTCGGCCAGATCCCGGTCGGTGCGGGCGAGGACCTGGTCGGGAGCGGCTCCGGCCGTGGCGTGGGAGTGCACGGCCATCCGTACCTGGCCCATGAGGGCGGCCGCCGTGATGTCGTGGCCCTGCACGTCTCCGATGACCGCCGCGGCCGTGGTGTCGGTGAGGCGGATGAGGTCGTAGAAGTCGCCGCCGATGTCCATGCCGTGGCTGGCGGGCAGATACCGCGCCGCCACGTCGAGCCCGGTCACGGTGGGCAGGGCGTGGGGCAGCAGGGTCTGCTGGAGGGCGTGCGCGAGGTTGTGCTTGGCGTCGTAGAGGCGTGCGCGGTCCAGGGCCTGGGCGATGAGCCCGGCGAGGGGCGTGAGGATCGAGCGCTCGCCGGCGGTGAAGGCGTGCGGCTCGTTGTAGGCGAGGAGGAGACAGCCGATGGGGCGCCCGGAGCTGAGCAGCGGCAGGAAGGCCCACGCGTGCTTGTCGGTGATCTGCGGGGCTCGGGGATAGAAGCGGGACAGTTCGCCGCGGTCGGCGAAGAACGAGGAGGCGCCGAAGGTCAGGGCGCGGCCGGCGGGGGTCAGATCGGCGTCCGTGGGCATGCCGTCGAACTGCTCGATGACGGCGGGGTCGTAGCCGCGGTGTCCGATGATCTGGATACGGCCTGCGTCGGCGGTGGACATGATCATGCCGTGGGCGCCGAAGGCAGGCAGGATCCGCTCGGCGACCAGGTCGACGACGTCCTGCACACCGAGGGTGTCGGTCAGCGCGGCGGCCAGGGCCATCAGCAGGTGGATGCGGCTGTGCGACGGGGCCCCGGTGAGCGCGGGCTGTGCGTCGGCCGGCCCGGGGACGGGCTCGGGGGCGGGCGTGGGCCGCGCGCCGAGGGGCCTGGACGCGGGGTCGGGGGAGATGAGAACGCTGGTGCCGCTGTCGTCCGTGTGCAGGCGGAGGTCGAGCCGCTGGTCGGGAGGGCGCACCACGGTCAGGGCGACCGGCTCGCGGCTGCTCATGGCGGTGCGGTACGCGTCCATGTACGCGATGTCGTCGAGCCAGGTCAGTGACTGCCACGGCTGGGTTCCCAGCAGGTGTTCCGCCGGTCTGCCCAGCAGGTCGGCGGCTGCGGCGTTGACGTAGGCGACGCATCCTCCCAGGTCGAGGGCGAGGGTGCCGATCGGGAGACGTTCCACCATCTCGGCCGCGGCGCGACCGGACTGCGGGACGGGAGCGTGCCGGGACGGACGGACGAAGCGGGGCCGGTCGGGGATGGCCGGCGGACGGGCCTCCGCGTCCAGCACACGGGCGATACGGCGGGCGCTGAAGGCGATGTTCCCGCGCTCACGGCGGCTGAGCCGGGGGGAACGTCCGGGTGCCCACATCAGCAGCAGCGCGCCCCGGCCGTGCCGGATCTCGCCGAGGGGGTGGACCGCGAACGCGAGCTGGTAGGGGATGCCCGCCGCGACGCGCGGATAGCAGCGGGCCAGTTCCTCCAGGGAACTGACCCAGACGAGCCGTTCGTTGCGGATCGCGTCCTGGCTCGGTCCGTGCACGGAGAAGGGGGCCCGCCACCACGGCGCGAAGGCGTCGACCGGTACGCCGCACAGCGCGATCAGCCCCAGCGTGGTTTCCGCCGGATCCAGCAGGTACACGCCGCCGGAGCGGGCACCGGTACGGCGCACCGCCGCCGCCAGGCTCTCACCCAACGGATCGGCCGCACCCGGACTCCCACCGGACCCGGTCATACGGCGCAGCACCTGACGCCCATATCCAGACGCTAAGCCAGCACGCGGGTGACGGCATGTGGATCAGGAGCACGGTTCGTCCGGCGCGACACTCCCCCGCCGGCGGACGGCCGGGGGTGCCGCGCACGGCTCCGGTGAGGCGGTGGCCGGCGGAGCACACTGGATCACGCCGAATCCGCCGTGCCTCCGCCCGGCCGCGGCCACCGCCGCAACGGCCCTCGGTCTCCCCTCCAGCGCCTCACCGCGCCTCGGCTCCGGGCCGGCCGCCCCCGCCCCCGCCCCGGCACCGCTGCCGGAACCCATGGCCCGCCGGTGTCGCTCCGCTGTTCGACACCGGCCGGCGCACCGCACAGCCCCCTCCGCCGCCCACACGGTTCGGCCAGAAGTCCGCGCGAGGTGACGTAGGCGCCTCCGGGTGCTCCCGGTGACACGGCACGGCGGGCTACGATCAACTGTCGACACGCGGGACGAGGCCCACCAGCGCACATGCGCCTGACGCACCGTCAGCGACGTCAGCGAGGAGTCAGCGTGAGCACGATCGGACCCGGCCGCGGACGGGCCCTGCCCACAAGGGGATCGCGAGCGCGCATGGCTTCCGTGACCTGGCGGAACACGTCCACAGAGTCGATCGGGTAGCGCGAGGGAGACGCCGTGTTCTATTACCTGCTCAAATACGTGCTTCTGGGTCCGCTGCTGCGACTGGTCTTCCGGCCTCGCATCGAGGGCCTCGAACACGTCCCGTCGTCGGGCGCGGCCATCGTCGCGGGCAACCACCTGTCCTTCTCGGACCACTTCCTGATGCCCGCGATCCTCAAGCGCAGGATCACGTTCCTGGCGAAGGCCGAGTACTTCACCGGCCCGGGTCTCAAGGGCCGGCTGACCGCGTTCTTCTTCCGCAGCGCCGGACAGATCCCGGTCGACCGCTCCGGCAAGGAGGCCGGTCAGGCCGCCATCCGCGAGGGGCTCGGTGTGCTCAGCAAGGACGAACTCCTCGGCATCTACCCGGAGGGCACCCGCTCCCACGACGGCCGTCTCTACAAGGGCAAGGTCGGCGTGGCGGTCATGGCGCTCAGGGCCAAGGTGCCCGTCATCCCCTGCGCCATGATCGGCACCTTCGAGGCACAGCCCCCGGGCAAGGTCATCCCCAACATCCACCCCGTCGTCATCCGCTTCGGCAAGCCGCTCGACTTCTCGCGCTACGAGGGCATGGAGAGCGAGAAGGCCGTGCTGCGCGCGATCACCGACGAGATCATGTACGCGATCCTGTCGCTCTCCGACCAGGAGTACGTCGACCAGTACGCGGCCGTGGTGAAGGCGGAGGAGGCCGCGGCGGCCAGGGAGCGCAGGTTCCCGCGCATGCCGCTGAGCTGACCGGCACGCCGCCGCCGGTGGCCGAGTCGTTCTGCCGGTGGCAGAGCACCCCGGCGCACCGGGCGCGGGCGTCGTACGGTCGGCGCATGACACGACGTGCTGTGGTGATCGGGGCGACGGGACAGATCGGGCGTGTGGCCGTGGGCGCGCTGGCGCGGGACGGCTGGGCGGTGACGGCCGTCTCGCGGGGCGGCGGCCGGGACGCGGGATGGCCCGAGGAGGTGCGGGCGGTACCGGCCGACCGCGAGGACGACGCGGCGCTGACGACCGCGATCGGCGACGACTGTGACGTCCTTGTGGACGTGGTCGCCTACGGCCCCGCACACGCCCGGCAGTTGCTCGCGCGGGCCGACCGGGTCGGGTCGGCGGTCGTCGTCTCCAGTGTGTCGGTGTACGAGGACGACAAGGGCCGCACCTTCGACACCCAGGCGGAGCCGGACGGCTTCCCCGAGTACCCCGTGCCCCTCCCCGAGAGTCAGCGCACGATCCGACCGGGCGACACCTCGTACAGCACCCGCAAGGCGGGCCTGGAGCGTGAACTCCTCGCCGGGGGCGACCGGTTGCCCACGACCCTGCTGCGCGCGGGCGCCGTCCACGGGCCGCACTGCCGCACACCGCGCGAGCTGTACTTCGTGAAGCGCAACCTGGACGGCAGGCCCCGCCGGGTCCTCGCGTACGGCGGCGCGAGCCGTTTCCACCCGGCGAGTGTCCACAACATCGCCGAGCTGGTCCGGCTCGCCGCCGCCCGGCCGGGCACCCGGGTGCTCAACGCGGTCGACCCCGAGGCGCCGACCGTCGTGGAGATCGCCGCCGCGATCGACGCGGTGATGGGCGTCGACACGGAGAACGTCCTGGTGGACGGCCCCGCGCCGGCTCCCGCCGTGGGTGACACGCCCTGGTCCGTGCCGACGCCCGTGGTGTGCGACATGTCGGCGGCGGAGCGGGAGCTGGGCTACCGTCCGGTGGTCCGGTACGCGCAGTCGCTGCCGGAGACGGTCGCCTGGATCGAGGGCCGGCTGGCGGGCGGAGGGGACTGGCGGGAGGCGTACCCGAGGATGGCCGAGGTGTACGGGAACCTCTTCGACTACGCGGCGGAGGACGCGTGGCTGGCGGGGCGCCCGGTGTGACGGTGTGACGGTGTGAGCGTATGGAAAAGGGGGCGACCGGCGTGTTCCGGTCGCCCCCCTTCCGTCACGTCACCTCGGTCACGTCACGGAACCACGGCAGGTCCTACGGAGCGGGCGTGGCGTGCGGCGCGCACTTCACGTCGGCTCCGCCCACCTCACCGGTGAGCAGGTAGGTGTCCACGCGCTCGTTGACGCACGGGTTCACCAGACCGGTGACGCCGTGGGAGCCGGCGTTCTGCTCCGTGATCAGACGGGAGCCCTTGAACCGCTTGTGCAGTTCGACGGCACCCTCGTACGGCGTGGCCGCGTCCCGCTCGGACTGGACGATCAGGACGGGCGGCAGGCCCACCTTGGTCTTCACGTTCAGCGGGGTGTACTGCTTGGACCCCCAGGTGGCACACGGCAGGTTCATCCAGGCGTTGGCCCAGGTCATGAACGGGTGGTCCTGGTGCAGCCTGGTGTTGTCGCGGTCCCACTTCCGCCAGCTGGTGGGCCACTTGGCGTCGGTGCACTCGACCGCGGTGTAGACGGCGTTGCCGTTCTCCGAAGCCGCGTTGCCCGCGGTGTCGGTGAGGTCCGGGGCGGCGGCGTCGACCAGCGCCTGGGTGTCACCGGCGGCGTACTTGCTCCACACCTGGGCGGTGGGCGCCCACGCGGAGTCGTAGTACGGGGCGCTCTGGAAGAAGGAGATCAGCTCGGCCGGGCCGACGAGCCCGCCGAGGGGCTTCTTCTTCGCGGTGGCGCGCAGCTCCAGCCACTTCGCCTGGACCTTGGCCTGGGTGTTCCCGAGGTGGTACGTCGCGTCGTTCTGCGCGACCCACTTCGTCCAGTCCTTCCAGCGGCCCTCGAAGGCGACGTCCTGGTCCAGGTTGGCCTGGTACCAGATCTTCTCGCGCGAGGGGTTCACCACGCTGTCGACGACCATGCGGCGCACGTGGTCCGGGAAGAGGGTGCCGTAGACGGCGCCGATGTACGTGCCGTAGGAGACGCCGAGGAAGTTGAGCTTCTTCTCCCCCAGGGCGGCCCGGATGACGTCCAGGTCGCGCGCGGTATTCGGCGTCGTCATGTGGGGCAGCATCTCGCCGCTGCGCTTCTGGCAGCCCGCCGCGTAGTCGGCCGCGAGCTTGCGCTGCTTCACCTTGTCGGCCTCGGAGTCCGGGACCGGGTCCATCTTGGGCGCCTTCACGAACTCCTGCGGATCGACGCAGGAGATGGGCGCCGACTTGCCGACTCCGCGCGGGTCGAAGCCCACGAAGTCGTACGCCTTGGACGTCTTGGCCCACAGCGGGGCCTTGGTGGTGACCCGGCGCGGGAAGCGCAGGCCGGAGCCGCCCGGACCACCCGGGTTGTAGACGAGCGCGCCTTGGCGCTCCTCCTTCGTACCGGTGCTGCCGATACGGTCCACGGCCAGCTCGATCTGCTTGCCGTTGGGGTCGGCGTAGTCCAGGGGCACGGAGACCCAGCCGCACTTGATCGGCTTCTCCAGGCCCCAACCCTCGGGACAGTCCTGCCAGTCGATGCCCTTCTTCGCCGCCTTGGCGGCGGCGAGGGCAACGCCCTTGGCCTCGCGGTTCTGCACGCGCGCGCTGTCCGCGGCACTGGCCACGGGGGCGGCGACGGCGCCCGCTATCAGCGTCGCCGTGACGAGCAGTCCGGCGGAGCCGAACGCTGCCGCCCTTCTGGTCGGCCTCATACCTCTCAAGAGGGAACTCCCCGTACATCGTTGCGAAGATGCGACATGGTCACGGGGATCCTCGTACCTGTCAGGTACCTGAGAACAGAGGAGAGAACAGTTCTTTACTAATCCGATAACCGGTGCGGAAAGTCCCGTTCAGCGGATGGGCGGACGACCGGTCCGCGGCTCCTCAGTCATCCAGTTCGGCAAGGGCGTCGTCGAGCAGGCGCCGCAGCCCCAGCGCGTCGGGCGCGAGGGCGCTGACGAGCACGGCGGGCCCGGCGAGCGGGGTGCGCACGGCGGTCTCCCCCAGCACCTTCGGCCCGGGCACCCGCTCGGCGAACTCCGGCCGTACGACGACCAGTTGCCCCAAAGCCCGGTACCCGCCCAGCACGGCGGGCCCGTCCCAGCCACCCGGCGCCCCCGGTCCGCAGCTCACCTGCTGGTCGAGCAGCGGCCGTCCGCCCGACCACACGCCGAGCCGGCTGGTGAGCCGCCCGGACTCCTCCCCGGACCGGCCGAGCACCTGCTCCTCCCGGAACACCAGACGCGCGCCCTCGGCGAGGTCCACCCGCGTCGAGACGTACAGATCACTGCCCTTCGCCGAGATCAACTGCTCGGGCAGCCAATGCAGTTCGCCTCCGGCGGCGACCTCGATCCGTACGCCGTAGTGAGCCTCGCCCTTGGCCTGGCCCGGCAGCGCGATCGTCGCTGCGGCCGACCCGACGCGCAGCCGGGCACCTGCACCGACCTCCGCCTCGACGGCGAACCGGTCCCCGCCGAGCGGGCCGCTCATCGCTCCGACGAGCATGACCCGCGCCTCGTCGCCGCTCCCCCGCGTGCGGCGCAGGGCCAGGGGCCCGTCGCTCTCCAGCACGGGCAGGGCGGCCGTGCCGCCCCGCCCGTCGGCGCGGGCCACGATCCGAGCGGTGGCCCCGACACCGGCCGTCCCGTGGGCCTTCTCCACGGCGGCGTCCGGTGCCGTCGTCATGCCGTCCACGCCGCGAGCTTCTCGCGCACCCAGGCGGCGACGTCCGTGACGCCCGTCTCGGTGCGCAGCGACTGGAACACCACCGGCAGTTCCGCCCGCTGCGCCTTCGCGTCCGCGGCCATCCGGGCGAGGTCGGAACCGACGTACGGCGCGAGGTCCGTCTTGTTGACGACGAGCAGGTCGGCGGTGGTGACGCCGGGGCCGCCCTTGCGCGGAATGTCGTCCCCGCCGGCCACGTCGATGACGAAGACCTGCGCGTCGACCAAGCCCCTGGAGAAGGTGGCGGTGAGGTTGTCACCGCCGGACTCGACGAGGATGAGGTCGAGCGGCCCGACCTCGTCCTCCAGGTCCTCCACGGCCTCCAGGTTCGCGGAGATGTCGTCCCTGATCGCCGTGTGCGGGCACGCCCCCGTCTCCACGGCGGTGATCCGTTCGGGCGGCAGCACGGCCTCGCGCAGCAGGAACTCGGCGTCCTCGCGCGTGTAGATGTCGTTCGTCACGACCGCGAGCGACAGCTCGTCCCGCAGCGCCCGGCACAGCGCCGCCACCGTGGCGGTCTTCCCGGACCCGACGGGCCCGCCGAGCCCGATCCGCAGGGCCCGCCGGGTACCGTCGGGCCGCCGCGCGTCCGCGCCGACGGCCGCGGGGCCGTCCTGGGTATGAGTGTGATCGAGATGCATGAGTGACTCCTTTTGCACTGGTGGGTGCGGTTCGCGGGAGAGGGGTGGTGGGACGGGATCCCGGAAGGGGGTGGGCTCGCGGAAGGGGGTGGGTTCGCGGAAGGGGGTGGGTGGGGCGGTCGAAGGGCGGGTGCGGATACGTGGGGGCTGATCGCGCACATCCTCGCGCCCCTAAGGACACAGGCCCCCGGTGGCCCTGAAAGGCAACCTGCGGCGGGCCGGAAAAGCACGGCCGCAGCCCCTGGCTTTCAGGGGCGCGGGGAACTGCGCGAGAAGCCCCACCGAGCCGGCGGATGGGGGTTGAAGAGGGGCAGCCCCCTCACGATGGGACGGGTAGGGGCGGCGGGGGCGAGGAAACTCAGGATGCGAACAGCCGCACGGACCACCCCGCATGCACCTCCGCACCGATCTCCAACAGCGGCCCGGACGCCGCAGGCAGACACCCCACCCCCGCACGCCCCACCCCCCGAGCCGCGTCGACCGCCTCCCCCACCACCACATCCAGCTCGGGAGCCAACCGCGCCAGCACCCCGGTCGCGTCGAACGGATCAAGACTCAGCAACCGCACCGTCGCACTCGCCGCCCCGCTCACACTCTCGTACGCCGAGCAGTACGCCGCGTCGTCCGCCCCCAGCCCGGCCGCCCGCGCCACCACCCCCAACACCACCGGCTGATGCGCCCCCTTGGGGAACTCCCGTGCCAGCGCGTCCAGTTCCGCCGAAGGCCAGGTCGCCCGCGCCGCCCGCATCAACTGCCGCCCCAGCTTCCGCGAAACGCCCCGCAGGGCGGCGGACGGCGTCCGGGCATCGGCGGCGGCGTCCAGGGTCGCCGGATCCACCCCGAGCGCGGCGGCGGCGGCCAGTGCCGCCGCCACCAGTCCGGCCGTGTGCAACCGCCCCCGGCAGAACGCCTCCAACTCCTCCGGCCCGGTGATCAGCCCGGCCTTGACGGCCGCCTCGGCCCCGCCGGAGTGCGCGTGCCCTCCGGCGGGGAACCGGCCGTCGGCCAGCACGAGAAGCGCGGCCCTAGACATCGCGGCCCCCGCTCCTCGGACGTCGCACCCCGAACGTCCGGCGACGCACCCCGCGCATCCCGTACACCACGTCGGCCATCAGAAGAGGAAGTACCGCTGTGCCATGGGCAGTTCGGCGGCCGGTGTCGCCTCCACCAGCTCCCCGTCGATGTGCACGGCGAAGCTGTCCGGGTCGATGCGCACCGCCGGCCGCGCGTCGTTCTCGCGCATGTCGGCCTTGGTGACCCCACGGGTCGACTCGATCGCGACGAACCGCTTCCCCAGCGACAGCCGCTCCGGCAACCCGTCCTCGACGGCGAGCGGCGCCACGAAGTTGAACGAGTTCGAGGCGGGCGCCCGTCCGATGGCCCCGAACATCGGGCGCGGAAGGATGGGCTGCGGCGTCGGGATGGAGGCGTTGGCATCGCCCATCTGCGCGTAGGCGATCTGTCCGCCCTTGATCACGAGCTGGGGCTTGACGCCGAAGAACGCGGGCTCCCAGACGACGAGGTCGGCGAGCTTGCCCGTCTCCACGGAGCCGATCTCACGGGCCAGCCCCTGCGCGAGAGCGGGGTTGATCGTGTACTTGGCGACATAGCGACGTACGCGGTGGTTGTCCGCGCGGCCGTCACCGGGCAGCGCGCCCCGCCGCCGCTTCATCACGTGCGCGGTCTGCCAGGTGCGCAGGATGACCTCGCCCACCCGTCCCATGGCCTGCGAGTCCGAGGAGATGATCGAGATCGCGCCCAGGTCGTGCAGGATGTCCTCGGCGCCGATGGTGGACGGCCGGATGCGGGACTCGGCGAACGCCAGGTCCTCCGGCACGGCCGCGTTCAGGTGGTGGCAGACCATCAGCATGTCGAGGTGTTCCTCGGCGGTGTTGACGGTGTAGGGCCGGGTCGGGTTGGTGGAACTGGGCAGCACGTGCGGCTCGGACACCACGGTCATGATGTCGGGCGCGTGCCCGCCGCCCGCACCCTCGGTGTGGTACGCGTGGATGCCGCGTCCGGCGATCGCGGCGAGCGTGTCACCGACGAACCCGGCCTCGTTGAGCGTGTCCGTGTGGATGGCGACCTGGATGCCCGTCCGTTCGGCGACGGTCAGCGAAGCGTCGATGACGGCCGGGGTCGAGCCCCAGTCCTCGTGCAGCTTGAGGCCGAGGGCGCCGCCGCGGATCTGGGACAGCATCGCCTCCTGGGAGACCGTGTTGCCCTTTCCGAGGAAGCCGATGTTGAGCGGGTACGCCTCCATCGCCTCCATCATCCGGGCCAGGTGCCAGGGGCCGGGGGTGACGGTCGTGGCCTTGGAGCCCTCTGCCGGTCCCGTGCCGCCGCCGACCAGTGTGGTCACACCGGACGACAGCGCTTCGTCGGCGATCTGCGGACAGATGAAGTGGACGTGTGCGTCGATGGCGCCGGCGGTGACGATCCGCCCGTTGCCCGCGATGATCTCCGTCTCAGGGCCGATGACCAGGTCGGGGTGGACGCCGTCCATGGTGTCGGGGTTGCCGGCCTTGCCGATGCCGGTGATCCGGCCGTCGCGGATGCCGATGTCGGCCTTGACGACGCCCCAGTGGTCGATGATCACCGCGCCCGTGACGACCGTGTCCGGAGTGCCCTCCGCGCGCGTGGCGCGGGCCTGGCCCATGGATTCGCGGATGACCTTGCCTCCGCCGAACACCGCCTCGTCACCGGCGAGTCCGGGTCCGCCGCAGCGGTCCTCCTCGATCTCGACGAGCAGATCGGTGTCGGCGAGCCGGATGCGGTCACCGGTGGTGGGGCCGAACAGGTCGGCGTACGCGGCACGCGAGATCTCAGGCATCGAGGGCACCTCCGGTCTCCCCGCGCAGGCCGGGCACGACACGGGCGCCGGCGAGGGGTACGAGTTCCACCTCGGCGGGGATCCCGGGCTCGAAGCGCACGGCGGTGCCGGCGGCGACGTTCAGCCGCTTCCCGCGCGCGGCCGCGCGGTCGAACTCCAGGCCCGGGTTGGCCTCGGCGAAGTGGTAGTGGGAGCCGACCTGCACGGGCCGGTCGGCGGCGTTGAGGACGGTGAGCCGGGTGACCTCGCGGCCCTCGTTGTAGACGATCGGGCCGGAAGCGAAGAGGGTCTCGCCGGGAACCATCGCGGTCCCCTCGGAGGATCGGATCGTGGACATCGCGGCCCTCTCAGACGATCGGGTCGTGGACGGTGACGAGCTTGGTGCCGTCCGGGAAGGTGGCCTCGACCTGGACGTCGTGGATCATCTCCGGGATGCCCTCCATGACGTCCTCACGGGTGAGCAACTTCCGCCCGGACGCCATGAGTTCGGCCACGGTACGGCCGTCCCGCGCGCCTTCGAGGAGGTGAGCGGTGATGAGCGCCACGGCCTCGGGGTGGTTCAGCTTCAGCCCGCGGGCCCGGCGCTTCTCCGCCACGTCGGCCGCCACATGGATCAGCAGCCTCTCCTGCTCGTGCGGGGTCAGTTGCACGGCGTCCACCTCACATCCTCGCTCCGGACCGTGCGGGGTCCGGGTGCCTCGCCACCGGGCACATTCGCTGGTGGCGTGGCCGCAGGCTAATCGGGCGGCGTTTCGGCGACGTTAACCGGACCGTGATCACCGTGCGCGCCGGCCCGCCGTACGCCGGGCCGTCCCACCACCCCCGCACGGATTGCGCTCCCCCTGACCAGGCCCCGCTCGGGTCGCGCCCCCGAATCGCCGCGCCCCCGCTCCTGCCTCTACACCGCTCGGCTGGGGTCGTCCCTGCCCTCCATGCTCATCAAGGCCTTCACGCCCAGTTCCAGTACCTGGACCGGTACGTCACCGAACAGCGCGTTCTGGGCCGCGAAGCCCTGGGCCAGCGCGACCATCGTGCGTGCCACGCTGACGGCGGGAATGTCCGCGCGCATCATCCCGGCGTCCTGGTACGCCTCGACGATCTTGATCCACGGGCTACGGACCTGGGCGAACCCTTGGGCGAGGATCGCGTGCAGTTCGGGATTGCGCAGCGTCTCGGCCCACACCTGCACCATCAGCTTCGGGTAGAGGGACTCCCCTTCCTCCCCCAGCGACGGCTGTCGGTGCAGGATGCGGCGCAGCACGGTGCCGAGCAGGACGTCCGGCGACGGAGGTGGGCCCTGCCGCGCCGCCTCCTCGAATGCGCTGCGGACGTCGTCGAGGACCTCTCCGACGATCGCCGCGATCAGTTCCTCCTTGCCGCTGAAGTACCGGTAGACGGCCCCGGCCGAGAGGTCGGCCTCCTTCAGCACGTCCTGCATGGACGTGGCGTGGAAGCCGTTGCGGGCGAAGCAGCGGGCGGCGGCGTCGAGGATCTGGCGGCGGCGGGCGTCGAGACGCTCCTGGGATACGCGGGGCATGTCGCCAAACGTAAAACGAACGTTCCTTCTTGACAAGGCGCGACGCCGGGAGCATGGTGAAGTCAAGAAAAACGAACGCTCCTTCTTTTTAGCGTGGACCTCGCACCGCCACACCGCCGCACCGCCGCCCAGCAACCGCCCCGGCGACACCCCGCCCACCACCCCTGCTCCCCGCCAAGGAGAACCATGTCCGCCCCGTCCGCAGCACCCACCGCGGCCAAGGCCACCGACACAGGCGCAGGCACCACTCCTGCCATCGCCGTCGGCACATCGGCCCCGGCCCATTCGGTACCGCCGAACCGCCGCGCGGTCGCCGTCATCGTCCTGATCCCGATCATCGCGGCCCTCGCGCTCTGGGCCTTCGCCTGGCCCAACGCCCGGACCGCACCCCGCGACCTGCCGCTCGGTGTCGCCGGACCGGCCACCGCCGTCACCCAGGTCGAGCAGCGACTGGCGCACCGGGAGGGCGCCTTCGAGATCCACCGCTACGGCGACGAGGCGGCCGCGCGGGACGCGATCGAGGACCGGACCGTATACGGCGCGGTGGTCGTCACCCCGGCCGGGCCGAAGCTGCTCACCGCCTCGGCCGCGAGCCCGATGGTGGCGCAGTTGCTGCAGCAGGCCGTGACCCAGCAGGCCGCCGAGGAGGGGGTCCGGGTCGCGACCACCGATGTGGTGGCCACCTCGCCGAACGACCCGCGGGGCTCGGCCTTCGGCGCGAGCGTGCTGCCGCTGACCCTGGCCGGCACCGCGTCCGGCGTCATGGTCACCCTGCTCGGTCTGCGCCGGTGGCGTGCGGCCGGTGCACTGGTCGGGGCCGCCGTGCCGGTCGGGCTCGCCGCCACCGCGATCACGGAGAGCTGGCTGGGCGTGCTCGGCGGCCACTGGTGGGCCGAGGCCGGCGTGCTGAGCCTGACGACCCTGGCCGTCGGCGGCACCGTGGCCGGGTTCGCCTCCCTGCTCGGCAAGCCGGGTCTGGGACTGGGCGCCCTGCTGATCGTGTTCGTCGGCAACCCCTTCGCGGGCGCCGCCACCGCCCCCCAGCTGCTGCCCGAGCCGGCGGGCGACCTCGGCCGGCTCCTCCCGCCGGGTGCGGGTGCGTCACTGCTGCGCTCGGTGTCCTTCTTCGACGGCGCGGCCGCCCTCGCCCCCACCCTCGTCCTGACCGCCTGGGCGACCTTCGGCCTGGCGGCGGTCCTGCTGGGCCACCTGCTCAAGCGCCACCCGAAGCCCACCGGGCCGACCACCACCGGGCAGGGCCCGGTCCCGGTCGGCTGACCCGCCCGAGGCCGACCCCGGCCTCCACCAGGACCGGCCGTGCGCCCCCGACGTAGCGGACGGGGGCGCACGGCCTCCGCGCTGCGGGGGCACCCTCAGCCGCGAACTCCGCAGCGCCGCGCAGCCGCGAGCAGCACGGGCGGCCGTATCCCCATCCGGCTCGCACCCTCACCCCGCGAGGCTGACCAGTCGGCCGCCGACCCAGGGGCGGCCCAGCCCCGCACCGCCGCTAGGAGGCTCCCGTCCCCCGGTGCTCCGCCGCGATGCCGAACCGCTGCTGTTCCCTGGTCGCCGGCGCGACCTCGCGGACTCGGGAGACGGATCTGATCACCGGCTCGTCCGTGGGTTCCTGGAGGGCTTCGAGCTGCTCCAGGTCGGCGGCGGAGACCAGGGCGACGAGGGGCTTGCCGTGGCGCGTCACGACGACGCGCTCGCCGCCGTAGACCACGCGGTTGATCAGTTCGGCGAGCTCAGCCCTGGCTTGCGTCACCGGAATCTCGTAGGCCATGGAGTCCAGCTTAGACCGGGCCCCCTGCACAGCCCGGCGTGGAAGATCCCGTTCTGGCCCAGGGCGGTCGCCCCGGTCGCACGATCGGGCCCGGTCTCCCGCGGGAGGCGTTCTTGACCACCAGACACGGGGGAACGATGTCCGGCTTCTCCAGGCGGTCGCCGCTCGGGTACTCGGGTTCGGCGGCGGCAGGGGTGGTCCTCGCCTCGAACGGTCTGTCGGCAGGATCTTTTCGCTCTCAGCCGATCCCCTCCTCCCCGGTACGTACGTCCTGTACATTTTTTACGGAAGTCGATCAGAGGAGGCACACCCATGCCCGAGCGCCGACCGTCGGCCCGTCATGTGCTGCCCGAGTTCACGGAGCGCACCAGTGCGGGGTACCGGACGATGGATCCGTACTCGAAGCTTCTGGAGGAACGGATCGTGTTCCTCGGGACGCGGATCGACGACACGTCGGCGAACGACGTGATGGTGCAGTTCATGCACCTGGAGCACCAGGCGCCGGACCGGGACATCGCGCTGTACATCAACTCGCCCGGAGGCTCCTTCAGTGCGATGACGGCGCTCTACGACACCATCCGGTTCGTCACCTGTGACGTGGAGACGGTCTGTCTGGGGCAGGCGGGTTCGGCCGCCGCGGTCCTGCTGGCGGCGGGCACCCGGGGCAAGCGGTCGATGCTGCCGGGGTCCCGCGTACTGATCCACCAGCCGGCCCTGGCCGAGCCGATCGAGGGGCAGGCCAGTGATCTGGCGATCCAGGCCGAGGAGTTGACACGCAACCGCCGGAACATGGAGGAGATGCTGGTCCGGCACACGGGGCAGAGCCCGGAGCGGATCAGCGCCGACCTCGAGCGTGACACGTTCCTCGACGCCGAGGCGGCGGTGGCGTACGGCCTGGCCGACCGGGTGGTCGGAAGCCGCAAGACCCGTCCCGCACCCCCCTCGCCCCCGACCCCCGGCGTGAGGTGAGGCGCGGATGCTGCCCCCCGAACTGCCACCGCTGCCCGCGCTCACCCGCGCCGAGGCGGAGCTGATCGACCGTTACCTGGACGTGCTGGATCTGATCGGCCGGATCAATCCGGCTCGTCCGGGCGACACGTACCGCGGGTTGCGCGCGGCGCAGGCGCTCGTCTCGAAGGCGGCCGCGCTGCGTGACGCGCTCGAACTGATGCACAGGCGCGGGGAGAACGAGGTACACGCCCCGACGCTCGCGCGGGCCCTGCGCGTCCTGGACGGGGAGCGCCGCGCCGGGCGGGTGGCGCTGCCGCCGGAGGCGGAGGACTCGCCGGCCTGAACCGATCGCGCATCGCGCCGCGTACTACTGACGGGGCGTCCGGTCCCGGCTCGTCGCCCTCCGGTCGGCCTACCGCGATCGACCCATCGGCCCATACGTCGTGAGGACCTGTAAAGTTGCGCAAGATGCCTGGTACATGGCCGGAGTACGGCATTCCGGTGCTGGTGCGGACCTCCTCGACCAGTGGGACACAACCATGGAAATCACCCTGTCCACCCGAACGGGTGAGTGGTGAGTAAGACCACAAATCCGCGGTTCCGTTGGGATTTTCGCACTTGAGTACGCCAAGATCCCTTCCTGACGACAAGCCCCCGCCGCAGCGGCGGGGCGATCCGGGTGGACGCCGAGTCCTGCCGCCGCCCGGATGACCGGTCGACAGGATTGCATCGGCAGGAGTGGAGGACCCAAGCACGACGGGTCGCCGGAACGGTCACGCCATGACCGCGCCGAGCAGCCCTTGGGGTGAAGCCGCGTCAGCGGCCGGGCAACTTCGCCAGCCCGAATCCGACAGGTCATCCTTCACAGGCGGCTGACGAAGGGTTGCGCATGTCTGCGCTGAATCGTGTCCCGTCGCTGTTGACCCGGGCCGGTACGGCCTCGGCTCTGACCATCGCCGCCGTCGGCGGCAGCATCGTGGTCCCGGGCGCCGCATCCGGCGCCGAGGCCGCCACGGTGGCGTCGAAGGCACTCAAGGTCGCTGCTTCGAAGAAGGGCTCCCCTTACAAGTACGGCGCCGTGGGTCCGGGCCGGTTCGACTGCTCGGGGCTGACGCTCTACTCGTTCAAGAAGGCGGGCAAGAAGCTGCCTCGTACTGCCCAGCAGCAGTACAACAAGACGAAGCACATCTCCGCGGGCAGCCGCAAGCTCGGAGATCTGGTCTTCTTCCACTCGGGCTCGAACGTGTACCACGTCGGCATCTATGCGGGGAAGGGGAAGCTCTGGCACTCGCCGAAGACGGGTGACGTCGTCCGGCTGCAGAAGATCTGGACGAAGAACGTCTGGTACGGCCGGGTCCGCTGACCCACCGCCGGGGGGCGGTGGCGCTGTCCGCCGCCCCTCGCCCGGAGTATGTCCCGCCCATGTGGTTACCCGTCCGGTCATGGCCGACGTACCCACCACCGGGCGTAATGAGACCCCCCTCGAACGCGCCGACCGCAATTTCTCCGAGTTGCTCCAGGAGTTGCGGGTCACCCAGACCGGGGTACAGATCCTCTTCGCGTTCCTGCTGACGCTGGCCTTCACCCCGCGCTTTCCGGATCTGGACACGTTCCAACGTGTCACCTACGTCACCACGCTGTTGCTGGCCGTTCTCGCGGCGGCCCTCTTCACCGCGCCGGCCGCCCTGCACCGCTCGCTCTTCCAGCAGAACGCCAAGCCCGCCATCGTCCGGGTCTCGTCCCGGCTGGCCAGCGCGGGCATGATCGTCCTGATGCCGGCCTTCACCGGTTCCGTCCTGCTCGTCGTGGACGTGACGCTCGGCCGGAGGGCTGGGATCGTCGCCGGAGCCGGCACCTTTCTGGTGTGCCTCCTGCTGTGGGGCCTGCTCCCGCGCGTGGTGGGACGCGCCGCCGACCGTGGCGCCACACCGCCGCTGCCGTCACCGGCCGGGCCGGAGAGCCGCTCTGTCAGGTCTCCGGCGGGCCACCCGCGGTGACCGGCTGGACGGGGACCGTCCACGGAAGTTCGATCGCCACCGTCTTGCCGCCCTCCCGCGTGGGTCTGACGCTCAGCCTGCCGCCGCACTCGGCGGTCAGCCACCGGATGATGACCATGCCCCGGCCGTTGTCCTGCTGGACGGCGGCCGGCAGGCGTCTGGGGAAGCGCGGATGACTGTCGGTGACACCGATGCGCAGGTGTTCGTCCCGGTCGAGCGCGATGTCCACGGTGAAGGTGGGAGACTGGCCCAACGTGTGCTGGACGGCGTTGGTGGCGAGTTCGGACACGATCAGGCGCACGGTGTCCGCGATGCCCGTGTCGCCCGGCAGGCCCCATTCGGCGAGCACGCTGGCGACGTAGTTCCGGGCTGCGGACACCGAGGCGGGATCGCTCGGCAGAGTGACGGATGCTTCCAGGTGATCTGCCATGGCGAGGCGTCCCTTTCCCACGGGACCGGTGTCCGACAGGGAGCGGATGGTTCGACTGCGGTCCCGGACTGGTGCTTCGCGCCAGACTGCCACTACCTGGGCCGTCACGCGCGGCGATCCACCAAGATGTGCATATATCTGTCGCTCGAAGCGGTGAACTATCCGACGGCCGAACGTATTTGGGTGGGGTCCTGGTCCATCCTCTGTCGTCACCCCGCCGTCGGGCGCCGGGCGGAAGGAGAATCCCATGCAGTACGGTCCCGCGGTGCGCCGCCGCAAGCTCGGTGCCGAGTTGCGTGTCCTGCGCACCCGTTCCGCGCTCACGAGCATCGAGGCGGCCCATCGGGTGGGCTGGCACCAGTCCAAGGTGAGCCGGATCGAGACGGGCGCCAGCGGGGTGAAGCCCGCGGACGTCCGCAAGCTCCTGGACGCGTACGGGATCGACGACACCGAGTTACGCGAGCTGCTCCTGGCGCTCGCCGGTTCCGAGGACGGCGGCGGACGGCACAACTGGTGGCACGCGTACCGGGGGGTACTGCCGCCGGCGTACCGCGACTTCATCAGCCTGGAGTCGCAGGCGGGGGGCATGCGGACGCTGGAGACCTCGGTGGTGCCGGGTCTGCTGCAGATCCCGGAGTACGCGCGGGCGGTGACGCGGGCCGCGGTGGAGGGGCTGGAAGACGACAAACTCGACGCGCTCGTGGAGGTGCGGCTCGCGCGGCAGAAGGTGCTGTGCGGAAATCCGCCGATGAGGCTGAGCGCCGTGCTCGACGAGGGCGTTCTCCGGCGCGAGGTGGGCGGTCCCGAGGTCATGGCCCGGCAGCTGGCCCGTCTGGTCGAGGCGGCGCGGCTGCCCCAGGTGAGACTGCAGGTGCTCCCGTTCACTGCCGGGGCACACATCGGCGTCACGGGCCCTTTCGTAATTTTCTCATTTCCGAGCACGTCTGATCTGGATGTGGTTGTTCTCGACCACTTGACGAGTAGCCTCTACCTCGAACGGAAAGAAGACCTCAAGGCGTATGTCGAGGCCTTCAACGCCCTTCAGATCCACGCCCTTTCGCCCGAGGACTCGTTGGATTACCTCGCCGGGCTAGCCGCCGGCGCGTAAGGAGGCACCATGTCCGCACTGCCTCGGAACGTTCCCGCAAGTACCGAACTGCGTGATGTGCGATGGCTGCGCAGCAGCCGCAGCACCGGGATGAACAACTGTGTCGAGACGGCCCGTCCGCGATCCGGCCGCTGGGCCGGGCTGGTGGCCGTACGCGACTCGAAGAACACGGCGGGGCCCGCCCTGCTGTTCGAACCCGACACCTGGGAGGGATTCGTCACCACACTGCGGTGAGCGCCACCGGCCGCGCGCGAGGTTCCGCTTACGGCGACGCTCGACCGGGACGCCGACTCACGGTCGCGTATCGCCGATGATCCCCACGGCCCGGTCGATCTGTCCCTGCGTGAGATCCGCACGGGCGGTCAGCCGCAGCCGTGAGACGCCGTCGGGCACGGACGGCGGGCGGAAACAGCCGACGGCGAGACCCGCCGCCCGGCAGTCCGCCGCCCAGCGCAGTGCCTGATCCGGCGACGGCGCGCGTACGGACACCACGGCGGCGTCGGGCCGCACCGCTTCATGGCCCGACGCCGTCAGCCGTGCGTGCAGCTCCCCGGCCACCTCACGGGCGCGCGCGGCCCGCTCGGGCTCGCGGCGCAGCAGCCGCAGCGCGGCGAGCGCCGCGCCGGTCGCGGCCGGGGCGAGCCCCGTGTCGAAGATGAAGGTGCGGGCCGCGTTGACCAGATGGTCGATGACCGGTGCCGGGCCGAGGACGGCTCCGCCCTGGCTGCCGAGCGACTTGGAGAGCGTGAGCGTCACGACGACGTCGGGGGCGCCCGCGAGTCCCGCCGCGTGCGGCGCTCCCCGGCCCCCGTCGCCCAGGACACCGAGGCCGTGCGCGTCGTCCACGACGAGCCCTGCACCGTACTCCCGGCAGGCCGCGGCGAGTCCGGCCAGCGGGGCGGCGTCGCCGTCCACGGAGAAGACCGTGTCGGAGACGGCGACGGCGGGCCTCGGGGCGGCCGTGCCGAGCGCCTTGCGGACGGCGTCGGGGTCGGCGTGGGCGACGACCTGGGTGGTGCCTCGGGCCAGTCGGCAGCCGTCGATGAGGGAGGCGTGGTTGCCCGCGTCCGAGACGATCAGGGAGCCGTGGGGGGCGAGCGCGGTGACGGCGGCGAGGTTGGCGGCATAGCCGGAGGAGAAGACGAGCGCGGCCTCGAAGCCGCAGAAGTCGG
The DNA here is from genome assembly GCF_042802995.1 of Streptomyces sp. NPDC057438. Classification (NCBI taxonomy): domain Bacteria; kingdom Bacillati; phylum Actinomycetota; class Actinomycetes; order Kitasatosporales; family Streptomycetaceae; genus Streptomyces; species Streptomyces sp. NPDC057438. The sequence goes on along the minus strand of NZ_JBHVDD010000009.1, from coordinate 54,093 downwards.
CCAGTTCCCGTTCCAGTTCGCCGTGGAGTTCGGTGGTGCCGGTGACCAGCCGGGAGCCGGTGGCCCCGCCGCCCCAGCGGCGCGCGGCCTCGGCGGCGCCCTCGGTGACCTCGGGGTGCCGGGCGAGACCGAGGTAGTCGTTGCTCGCGAGGTCGAGGAGCGGTGAGTCGGCCGGACGGGGGCGCAGGGTGCGTACGAGCCCGGCCCGGCGGCGTGCGGAGGCCTGCTCGTCGATCCAGCCGAACGCCATGAGTCCTCCGGGGTGGTGTGGGCAGCCCTCGGCGCCGGTGCCGTGGTGGGCGGCGCGGCGGGGGCTTTTGTAGGCAGTGCACAGACACTAACGGGCCGACCAGCCGCCCACGATGTGGTGATACCCACACGTCGATCCCACTCTGTTGTCCGAACCATCCTTGGCCGGGAGCGGTCCCGTAGGACAGGATCGGCTCTCATGGACCTGCTGAACACGCTGGTGGACAAGGGGCTCCGGCGCGAGCCGCTGAGCCGTGCCGAGGCGCTCGCCGTTCTCGGCACCTCCGACGACGAACTGCTGGACGTGGTGGCCGCGGCCGGGAAGGTGCGCCGGCACTGGTTCGGGCGCCGGGTGAAACTGAACTATCTCGTCAACCTCAAGTCGGGTCTCTGCCCCGAGGACTGTTCCTACTGCTCCCAGCGGCTCGGCTCGACCGCCGGCATCCTCAAGTACACCTGGCTCAAGCCCCACGAGGCCTCCGAGGCCGCCGCGGCCGGGCTCGCGGGGGGCGCGAAGCGGGTCTGTCTGGTGGCGTCCGGGCGCGGCCCGACCGACCGGGACGTGGACCGGGTCTCCGACACGATCAGGACGATCAAGGACCAGAACGAGGGCGTCGAGGTGTGCGCCTGCCTCGGTCTGCTCTCCGACGGACAGGCCGAACGCCTGCGCGAGGCGGGCGCGGACGCCTACAACCACAACCTGAACACGTCCGAGGCGACGTACGGCGAGATCACGACGACGCACACGTACGCCGACCGGGTGGACACGGTCCAGAAGGCGCACGCGGCGGGTCTGTCGGCCTGCTCGGGTCTGATCGCGGGCATGGGCGAGAGCGACGAGGACCTGGTCGACGTCGTCTTCTCCCTCCGTGAGCTGGACCCGGACTCGGTGCCGGTCAACTTCCTGATCCCGTTCGAGGGCACCCCGCTCGCCAAGGAGTGGAACCTCACCCCGCAGCGCTGTCTGCGGATCCTGGCGATGGTGCGGTTCGTCTGCCCGGACAGCGAGGTGCGGATCGCGGGCGGGCGCGAGGTCCATCTGCGCACGATGCAGCCGCTCGCGCTGCACCTGGCCAACTCGATCTTCCTGGGCGACTACCTCACCAGCGAGGGCCAGGCCGGCCGGGCCGACCTGGAGATGATCGCGGACGCCGGCTTCGAGGTGGAGGGCACCGACCAGGTCACGCTGCCGGAGCACCGGGCGGCGGTCACCGCCGGCGGGGCGTGCGGGTCCGGTCCGAGCGCGGGGTGCGGGTCGCACGAGGGGGGCGGCTGCGGATCGCACGAGAGCGCCGGCGCGGGCTGCGGATCGCACGCGGAGGGTGGTCCCTGCGGGTCCGTCGCCGCCGCGGCACCGGCCGGCGAGGCGCGGACGGACCTGGTCGCGGTTCGCCGCCGGGGCGCCGGCACCGACCTCGCGCCCAATGCCTGAGGCGTCCGGCCTGGGCGTGCCGGAGCTGCTGGACCTCGACCGGCGGCATGTGTGGCACCCGTACGGGCCCATGCCGGGCCGGCAGGAACCGCTCGTCGTGGAGTCGGCGAGCGGGGTCCGGCTGAAGCTCGCGGACGGCTCCGGCGAGCTGGTGGACGGCATGTCGTCCTGGTGGTCGGCCATCCACGGCTACAACCACCCGGTGCTCAACGAGGCGGCGCGCGAGCAGCTCGGCCGGATGAGCCACGTCATGTTCGGCGGGCTCACCCATGAGCCCGCCGTACGGCTGGCGAGGCACCTTGTCGACATGTCGCCCGACGGTCTGGAGCATGTGTTCCTCGCCGACTCGGGGTCGGTCTCCGTCGAGGTCGCGGTCAAGATGTGCCTGCAGTACTGGCGCTCGCTCGGCCGCCCCGGCAAACGGCGCCTGCTGACCTGGCGCGGCGGCTACCACGGGGACACCTGGCAGCCGATGTCCGTGTGCGACCCCGAGGGCGGGATGCACGAGCTGTGGCAGGGCGTCCTGCCCCGGCAGGTGTTCGTGGACCCGCCGCCGGTCGAGTTCGACGAGGCGTACGCGCAGTCGCTGCGCTCGGCGGTCGAGCGGCACGCCGACGAGCTGGCGGCCGTGATCGTGGAGCCCGTGGTGCAGGGGGCGGGCGGGATGCGCTTCCACTCCCCCGCGTATCTGCGGGTGCTGCGGGAGGCGTGCGACGCCCACGACGTGCTGCTGGTCTTCGACGAGATCGCGACCGGCTTCGGCCGTACGGGCGCCCTGTTCGCGGCGGACCACGCGGCGGTGACGCCGGATGTGATGTGCGTCGGCAAGGCGCTGACCGGCGGTTATCTGACCCTGGCGGCGGCGCTGTGCACCGCCCGGGTGGCCGACGGGATCTCGCGGGGCGAGGTGCCGGTGCTGGCGCACGGCCCCACCTTCATGGGCAACCCGCTGGCCGCGGCCGTCGCCTGCGCCTCGATCGAGCTGCTGCTCGGCCAGGACTGGCTCGCCGAGGTCAAGCGGATCGAGACCGGACTGCGGGACGGACTGGCGCCCGCGCGTGAGCTGCCGGGGGTCAGGGACGTCCGGGTGCTCGGCGCCATCGGGGTCGTACAGCTCGACCACGCGGTGGACATGGTGGCCGCCACGGCCGCCGCGGTGGGCGAGGGCGTGTGGCTGCGGCCGTTCCGCGACCTCGTCTACACGATGCCCCCCTACGTCACCGGCGACGAGGACGTGGCGCGGATCGCGCGCGCGGTGTGCGCGGCGGCGACAGCGGGATGACGGAAGGGAACGACATGACGGTCCTGGTGGTCACGGGGACGGGCACGGAGGTCGGCAAGACGGTCACCACGGCGGCCGTCGCGGCGGTGGCCCTGGCGTCCGGCCGGTCCGTGGCCGTCCTCAAGCCCGCGCAGACCGGCGTACGTCCGGACGAGCGCGGGGACGCGGACGAGGTGGCCCGGCTCGCGGGCGCCGTGACGGTCCGCGAACTCGCCCGCTATCCCGAGCCGTTGGCGCCGGCGACCGCGGCCAGGCGCGCCGGTCTCCCGGCGGTGCACCCCGAGGACGTCGCCGGGGCGGCGGCCAAACTGGCGGTCGACCACGATCTGGTCCTGGTCGAGGGCGCGGGCGGCCTCCTCGTCCGCTTCGACGAGGCGGGCGGGACCCTGGCGGACACGGCCCGGCTGCTCGGCGCGCCGGTGCTGCTGGTCGCCTCGGCGGGGTTGGGCACGCTCAACACGACCGAGCTGACGGCCCGCGAACTCGCCGTGCGTGAGGTGGAGCTGGCGGGTGTCGTCATCGGCAGCTGGCCCTCGGCGCCCGATCTGGCGTCCCGTTGCAATGTGGCGGACCTGCCGGTGGTGGCGGGGGTGCCGTTGCTGGGTGCGGTGCCCGCGGGGGCGGGGGCGCTGGCTCCCGGCGATTTCCGGGCGAGGGCCGGGGGCTGGCTGGCGCCGGCGCTCTCCGGAGTGTGGGACGCCGTTTCCTTCAGTGCCGCCGAAGCCGCGCCGTAGGGGACCTGGGGCGGGTCGGCCGCGCGTTCGTCGTGGCTGACCGCGCGGTTCCCCGTGCCCCTGGAGGGGCGCGCCACGGCCTCACGTCTCCGTCTCCCCCAGCAGCCGCACCAGTTCGATCCTCGACCGGATCCCCAGCCGGGAGAACACCCCCCGCAGATGGTGGTCGATCGTGCGCGGGCTCAGGAGCAGCCGTGCGGCGATCTCCCGGTTCGTCGCACCCTCCGCCGCCATGCGAGCGATCATCAACTGCTGGGCGGTGAGGCGGGACGCCAGAGCCTCCGCGGCCGGCACCGCGGCCGCACGCTCCCCGAGGGCCCGGAGTTCGGCGCGGGCCTGGGACGCGCAGTGCGGGGAGCCGAAGTGGTCGAAGGCCTCCAGGGCGCTGTGCAGCCGGTCCCGGGCCTCGGTGCGGTTGCGCAGCCGCCGCAGGGCGCTGCCGAACAGCAGTTCCGTGCGGGCGCGTTCGAAGTCGCGGGTGCCGGAGGCGTGCAGGTCGAGCGCCGCGCGGTAGTGCTCGACGGCCTCCTCCCCGGTGGCGAGCAGTGCCCGGCAGCGGGCGCTGAGGGCGAGGTCGTCGGCGCTGCGGACGGTGCGGGCCCAGCGGTCGTAGTCGGCGTGCGCGGCGCGGGCCACCCGGGTGTCGCCGGTGCGGACGGCCGCCTCGACGTAGTGCGGTGTGGCCAGATGCCGGACGGCCCGGTGCCCGTGCCCGGGGCCGAAGCCGGCCAGCGCGCGCAGGCGGGCCGCCGAGGCGGCGTACCGGCCGGTGCTCAGGTCGAGGAAGGCGAGGGCGAACATGGCGAGCGCGGCGGGCAGTCCGAGTCCGCGTTCCAGGGCATACGCGCGGGCGGACTCGGCGCGCTCCCGGCACACCTGCTCGTCGCCGGTGACGGCCGCGAACATCGCGAGAGCGGCCTGGAGATGACAGGCGCCGTTGTCCTGCCCGGTGGCGTACGCCTGACGCAGGGCGTCCACGGCGGCGGCCTCGGCGGCCCTCGGGCGCCCGGTCCAGAACTCCGCGTAGGCCCGGAACTCCATGGCCTGCGGCACGGTCACCGTCTCGCCCCTGGCCCGTGCGGAGGCGGCGGCGCGGGCGGTGGCGGTGTAGGCGCGGGTGTGGTCGCCGAGCAGGAGGGCGGCGATCCCGGAGTGGATGAGCTGGGTGGGGTCGCCACCGGGACCGCAGCGCCCGGCGGCGGCTTCGAGTACGTCCCGGGCGTCCTCGTAACGGCCCTCGAACGCGGCGGCGAGTGCGCCGAGGGTGCTGGGCGGCACGATGCCGAGGCCGTCGGCGACGGCGGCGGCCTCCCGGCAGCGGCGCAGGTCCCCGGTGTAGATGGCGGCCTCGGTTGCTCGTGCCAGCAGGTGGGCGGCCCTGTCCGGGGTGCCGTCGCCGACCTGCCGGACGGTGGCGGTGAGCAGGGCGTCGAAGGCCTCGGCCGCGTTTCCGGCGCGCAGGGCGAGCAGTCCCGCGAGGGCGTCGTCGTCCGTGGCGGCGACGAGGCGGCGGGCACGGTCGCCGTCGCCCGACCGCCAGGCCTCGGCGGCGGCCTGGGCCAGCAGGGGCGTGCGTTCGGCGGGTTCGGGGGTGAGTCCGGCGGCGCGTTCGGCGAGGGCGGAGGCGAGCGCGGGGTCGCCGATGGCACGTGCCACCCGTGCCGCCAGGCGGAGTTCGGCGGCGAGGCGGCGGCTGGGGCCGAGCGCGGCGGCGGCCCGGTGCCAGGAGCGGCCTGGGCGCTCGCCCTCGCCGCTGAGGACGGCGGCGAGGAGACGGTGGGCCTCGCGCCGGTCGGCCATGGACGCGGACTCGTACACGGCGACGCGGGTCCAGGCGTCCTGGAAGACGATGCCGTGGGTCGTGGCGTGGGCGAGACCGGCCGCCTCCGCCGTGTCCAGGGGGCGGGTGTCGAGCCGGGCCGCGGTGACGGCCCGCGCGTAGGCGTGCGTGGGGACCGGGTACTGATCGGCGGCGGCGAGGAGCAGCAGGAAGCGGGTGTCGTCGGGCAGGGCCCGTACGTCGCGCCGGTGGCCGCGCAGCAGGGCGGGGGCCAGCGCCAGCGGTTCGGCGGGGAGCGGGTCGAGTCCTGTGAGCTGACGCGGGGTCAGGGCGGCGGCGAGTTCCGCGGCCGCGCGCGGGTCGCCGTGGGCGGCGTGCAGCAGGCGTACGCGCACGCCTTCGGACAGCGTGGGCGCGGCGGCCGACGCTGTGTCCGGGCTCGGCCACGTGCGCGAGGGGGGCGGTGGCGAGCGATGCGGAAGTTGTGGGGGGTTCACCGGGGTCACCACGCTCATCACGTTACTTGCGAGTTAATCGACCAGTAAAGACCGGCGATTTCGCCGATGCGGCGCGCGTAGACCCCGCTGACACTCCAGACGAACCCCACCCGTTCCAGGAGGCACCATGCAGCGCCGCATGCGCCATATCGCCACGGCCCTCGCGACCGTGACCACCACGCTCCTTCTGTCGCTCTCCTTCTCCGCGACCTCCGCTCAGGCCGCGACCCGCAACCCCGTGGTCTTCGTGCACGGGCTGAGCAGTTCGTCCAGCAGCTGGGACGACTGGGTCGCGTACTTCAAGGCCGACGGCTACACGTCTTCGGAGCTGTACTCCTGGTCCTACGACTGGGGTCAGTCCAACGTCACGACGGCCGCGCAGCTCAAGACCAAGATCGAGAGCGTGCGGGCCGCGACGGGCGCCGCCAAGGTCGACGTGGTCGTGCACTCGATGGGCGCGCTCAGCTCCCGGTACTACCTCAAGAACCTCGGCGGGACGGCGTACGTGGACGACTTCGTCTCCACGGCCGGTGTGAACCACGGGACGACGGTCGCCGGTTGGTGCCGGTGGCTCTACACGTCCTGCGGCGAGATGTACACCGGCAGCTCGTTCCTCACCGCGCTGAACTCCGGTGACGAGACGCCCGGCAGCGTGTCGTACGCCAGCTACTGGTCGAACTGCGACGACGCGCTCACCCCGGACACCTCCGCGATCCTCAGCGGCGCGACGAACGTCGAGGTCGGCTGTGTCTCGCACAACGACATGAACAACGACAAAGGCATCTACAACCAGGTCCGGGCCTTCATCGCCTGACCCCCGGCGGCGGCACCTCGTGCCGTGTACACCCGTGCCCGTCGCGTGGCCTCCTCCCCAGGGGCACGCGGCGGGTGAACCGTTTCCGCCGCCCTTCGCGACCGTCCTCGGCCGTCCGTCCCGGCCGCGACGGGTGAGGCGGTGCTTCCGGGGGGAGAATCGCGGTATCTGCCGTTCTCTTCGGGAGGTCCTCATGGCCCGTGCCCGCGCGACGACGGACGCCGTGCACCACCCCCTCTTCGCCCGGTTCTACGCCCGGCTGAGCGTGTCGGCGGAGCCGAGGATCGGTCCCCTGCGCGACGAGTTGCTGGCGGGGCTGTCGGGCCGGGTCATCGAGATCGGCGCCGGGAACGGCCTCAACTTCGCGCGCTACCCGGACGCGGTCTCGGAGGTGGTGGCGATCGAACCGGAGCACTCCCTGCGGCGGTTGGCCCTGGAGGCCGCCCTGCGCGCCGACGTGCCGGTGGACGTGGTGCCGGGCGCGGCGGAGGCGCTGCCGGTCAAGAGCGAGGCGTTCGACGCGGCCGTGGTGTCGCTGGTGCTGTGCAGCGTGCGGGACGTACGGCGCTCCCTGAGCGAGGTGCGGCGGGTGCTGCGCCCCGGCGGTGAGCTGCGGTTCTTCGAGCACGGCCGGGGCGGCGGACGGGCGATGCGGACGGCGCAGCGGGCGCTGGACGGCACGGTGTGGCCCCTGCTGTTCGGCGGCTGCCATGTGTCCCGCGACCCGCTCGCCGTGATCCGGGCCGCCGGGTTCGAGACCGGGGCGGTCCGGGAGGTCCTGGTGCCCGAGCAGGGGCCGCGGCTGCCCAGCTCCTACTGCGTGCTGGGACGGGCGCGGCGGCCCGGCGTCACAGACTCCACTGGCGCAGCTCCCGGGTGATGTCCTGCACGGTGGCCTCGCCGTTCTTGACCAGTCGGGCGAGTTCACGCACCTGTTCGGCGGAGGTGACGACCTTGACGCCGCTGGCCACGAGGTAGCCGTAGGCGACGGCGGAGGCGAACAGCGCGTTGGAGCGCTCCAGCGCCGGGACGTGCATGAGGACCTGGAGGAGGGCGGCGGCCCGGGCGTGGGGGGTGTCGTAGACGGGGACGTCGAAGATCTCGGCCTCGTGCCGGGCGACGGCCGCGACGAGTGCGCCCCAGTCGGAGACCTGTGGATCTCCGGGCGTCTTCCGTTCGGCGACCATGAGGAGCCAGGCGAGGTCGATTCTGAGCTGGCTCAAGGGATCAGTGACGTCCCTCGCGCCGGCCTTCGGGATCGGCGCCGAACTCCTCGGCGAAGACCGCCTCGTACTGCTTCATGAAGTCGGCGGCGGACTCGACGAAGGTGTGGCCCGCCTCCCCGGTGTCCTGCCGGACCAGTTCCTCGATGTACCGGTTCACACTCATCCCGCGCTCCAGGGCTCGTTCACGGGCGGCCCGGGCCGTGTCCTCGTCCACCCGGACGTTCAGCTGAGTCTTGGCCATGACTCGACGCTAGCGCCGGAGCGCTAGCAGAGCAAGGGCGCCTTCACCGCGCACCACCCCTAGGGTCCCCTTGCGTGCCCCTTACATAGACATCGGGGACCCGACCTGCGGCGGAGGCCGCCTCGGACTTCGGGGGGATTCCTGCTGTGCCCCGAATCACACTAGGCTCGGCCGGAAGCGCCCGGAATTCGAACTGGTTCGAGCCTGGAGGCCGTTTTGTCCATTGTTGCCGCTGAGCACTCCCTCGGCCGCGCGGAAGCCGACGCCGTCGCCGCCCGCGCCCGGGGCCTGACGAAGGCGTACGGCTCGGGCGAGACCGCGGTGCTCGCCCTCGACTCGGTCGACGTGGACATCGCACGCGGCCGTTTCACCGCCGTGATGGGCCCCTCGGGCTCGGGGAAGTCCACATTGATGCACTGCCTGGCCGGGCTCGACACCGTATCGGCCGGGCAGGTGTGGCTCGGGGACACCGAGATCACCGGGCTCAGGGACCGCGAACTGACGCGGCTGCGCCGGGACCGGATCGGCTTCATGTTCCAGTCCTTCAACCTGATCCCCACGCTGAACGCCGCCGAGAACATCACGCTGCCCATGGACATCGCGGGCCGCAAGCCCGACCGGCAGTGGCTCGACCGGGTCATCGACACACTCGGGCTGCGCGACCGGCTGGGGCACCGGCCCTCGCAGCTCTCCGGCGGGCAGCAACAGCGCGTCGCCTGCGCCCGCGCGCTCGCCTCCCGGCCCGAGCTGATCTTCGCCGACGAGCCGACCGGCAACCTCGACTCCCGCGCCGGGCTCGAAGTGCTCGGCTTCCTGCGCGAGGCGGTCGACCGGCTGGGCCAGACGGTCGTCATGGTCACCCATGACCCCGGCGCCGCCGCCCACTCCGACCTGGTGCTCTACCTCGCCGACGGACGGATCGTGGACCGGATGGAGCGTCCCACGGCCGAAGCGGTCCTGGAGCGCATGCGCCTCTTCTCCGGGGCCAAGCCGCGGGCCACCACAGGGGACGGACCCGGAGACGGACCCGCCGGGGACGGGACCACCGACGGACCCGCCGATGGGTCCACCGATGGGTCCGCCGACGGGACAGCCGCTGGGTCCGTCTCCGGGTCCGTCTCCGGGCCCGTCGACTTCGGCAAGGACGACTGAGGCCGTGCTGAAGGCGACCCTGCGGAGTTTCCTCGCGCACAAGGGACGGCTGCTGCTCTCGGCGCTGGCGGTCGTCCTGTCCGTGGCGTTCGTCGCGGGCAGCCTGATCTTCTCGGACACGGTCGCCCGCACCTTCGACCGACTGTTCGCCTCCACCTCGGCCGATGTGACCGTGGGGCCGAAGGACGACGAGCTGACGGGTCAGCTGCCGACCGGGGCCGTCGAGACCGTGCCCGCCTCGCTCGCGCGGCGGATCGCGGGGATCGACGGCGTGGCGGACGCCCGGATCGACGCGTCCGTCGACAACGTCACGGTCGTCGACAGCGACAAGGAGTCGGTGGGACCGACCACGGGCGCCCCCACCGTCGCCAGGAACTGGCACCCCACCGACCGCAGCCCGGTGAAGCTCACCAGCGGGCACGCGCCACGAGGCTCCGGCCAGGCCCTGCTCGACGCGGACACCGCGAAGAACAAGGGCGTGGAGATCGGTGACACCCTGACGGTGCTCGCCCGGCCGGGCTCCTTCGAGGTGCGGGTCGTCGGCATCGCCACCTTCACCACCACCAACCCCGGCGCCGCCCTCGTCTACCTCGACACCCGAACGGCCCAGACCCGGCTGCTGGGCGACCCCGACGCCGCCACAGGCGTCTCCGTGACCGCCGAGCCGGGGGTGAGCGACGACCGGCTCAAGCGGCGGATCGCCGACGAGCTGGGGCCGACGGCCTACGAGTACCTGACCGCCGACGAACGGGCCGAGTCGTCGGCCGCCTCGCTCGGCGGATTCCTCGACGTGATCAAGTACGTGATGCTCGGCTTCGCGGGGATCGCGACACTCGTCGGGGTCTTCCTCATCGTGAACACCTTCTCGATGCTCATCGCGCAGCGCACCCGCGAACTGGGCCTGTTGCGCGCACTGGGCGCCGACCGGCGCCAGGTGCGGCGCTCGGTGCTCACCGAGGCCGCGCTCCTCGGCCTCGTCGGGTCGACGCTCGGCCTCGCCGCCGGCATCGGGCTGGCCTTCGGGCTGATCGAGCTGATGGGCGCCTTCGGGATGAACCTGAGGTCGACCGAGATGGTGATCGGTGTGGGGACACCGATCGCGGCGTACGTCGTCGGGCTCGGCGTCACCTTCGTCGCCGCCTACCTGCCGGCGCGGCGGGCCTCGGCCGTCTCGCCGATGGCGGCCCTCTCCGACGCCGAGATCGCCGGGATCGGGCGGCCGCTGAAGGTGCGCGCGGTGGCCGGCGGGATCGTCGGAGCGGCCGGTGCCGCCGCGCTCGCCGGGTGCGCGATGTCGTCCGACACGGGCTCCGCCGCGTCCCTGCTCGGTCTCGGCCTGGTCCTCACGCTCGTCGCGACCGTCATCGCCGGACCACTGCTCGTACGACCGGTGATCCAGGTCCTCGGTGGCGCCTTCCCGGCGCTGTTCGGCTCCGTCGGCCGGATGAGCCAGCGCAACGCCCTGCGCAACCCGCGCCGCACCGGGGCCACCGCCTCCGCGCTGATGGTCGGCATCGCCCTCGTCGTCGGCATGTCCGTGGCGAGCGCGTCGATGGCCAGGTCCTTCGACGACGAGATCGACAACACCCTCGGCGCCGACTTCGTCATCCAGAACCAGAACTTCCTGCCGTTCCCGCAGGAGGTCACCGACAAGGTCCGCGCCACCGACGGCGTCGGCCTCGTCGTACGGCAGCGGTTCACGCCCGTCGCGGTACGGCTGCCGGACGGCGAGCGCGTCGAGACGACCGCCGCGGCCTACGACGCGCGGCTGGACGAGATCGCGAACGTCACCTACGCCGAGGGGGACAGCGGTGCCGCGCTCGCCGACGGCGCCCTCGCCATGGACGCGGAGTTCGCGCGGGACCACGACGTACGGGTGGGCAGCACGATCCCCGTCCGGTTCCCGGCCGGGAGGAACACCGAGCTGAGGGTGGCCGCGCTCACCGACCAGGACACCGCCGACGGGTTCGGGACCCAGGGCGGGCTGTACTTCGGGATGGCCACCATCGAGACGTACGTGCCCGACGGGCAGGACTCCGCGCTGTACGTCAACGCCGGGTCGGGCACCGGCACCGACGAGCTGCGGGGGAACCTGGAGCGGACGCTGGACGCCTACCCGCAGGTCCAGGTCCGCGACCAGGCCGACTACAAGGATCTGGTCCGCGGCCAGATCGCCGTGCTCCTCTATCTGGTCTACGCGCTGCTCGGGCTGGCGATCGTCATCGCGGTCCTCGGGGTGGTCAACACCCTCGCCCTGTCGGTGGTCGAACGCACCCGGGAGATCGGGCTGCTGCGCGCGATCGGGCTGGGCCGGCGGCAGCTGCGGCGGATGATCCGGCTGGAGTCGGTGGTGATCGCGGTCTTCGGGGCCGTCCTCGGGCTCGTACTGGGTCTCGTCTGGGGGGTGTGCGCCCAGCAGGTGCTGGCGCTGCAGGGCATGAAGGCGCTGGAGATCCCGTGGGGCACGGTCGTGGCCGTGGTGATCGGCTCGGCGGTGGTCGGCGTCGTGGCGGCCCTGCTGCCCGCGCTGCGCGCGTCCCGGATGAACGTCCTGGCGGCGATCGCACACGAGTGACAGCGCCCGCCGAGAGTGACCGCGCGCATGCGTGCGCATGTGCTGGCGGCATGCGCACGCCGGTGGTGTACTCACCGGCGTGCCCGCTCAAGTCCTGTAAAGGTGAGGAGAGTTCATGCCGCGCCCGTTCCGTTTCGGAGTCAACTTACTCAGCCCCACGTCGGCCGGGGAGTGGCGCGCGAAGTGCCGCCGCGCCGAACAGCTCGGCTACGACGTGATCCTGGTCCCGGACCATCTGGGCATGCCGGCCCCGTTCCCGTCCCTGGTCGCGGCGGCGGAGGCCACCGAACGGCCGCGGCTCGGCACGTTCGTGCTGAACGCGGGGTTCTGGAACCCGGCGCTGCTGGCGCGCGAGGTCGCCACCACGGACGCGCTGACCGGAGGGCGTCTGGAGCTGGGACTCGGCACCGGCTACGTCCCGGCCGAGCACGAGAAGGCGGGCCTGCCGTGGGGTTCGGCGGGCGGGCGGGTCGATCATCTGCTGCACATGGTGCAGGAGTTGGACGTGCTGCTCGGCTCCGGGGAGCACGAGCCACGGCCGGTGCAGCGCCCCCGGGTGCCGCTGCTCATCGGGGCCAACGGCGACCGCATGCTGCGGATCACCGCCGAGCACGCGGACATCGCGGCGTTCACCGGTGCCCGGACGATGGCGAACGGCAAGCTGGAACCGCTCACCGCCGGGGAACTCGACGAACGGGTCGGCCGGTACCAGGAGTTCGCCGCCGGGCGCAAGGAACCCGCCGAGCTGAACCTGCTGATCCAGATCGTCGAGGTCACCGAGGACCGCGCCGCCGCCGTCCAGCCCTGGCTCGACCACCTCCCGAACCTGACCGAGGAGCAGGCGCTCCAGCTCCCGCTGGTCCTCGTGGGAACCCTCCAGGAGATCGTCGACCAGGTCCTGGCACAGCGGGAGCGGTACGGCTTCTCCTATCTGACCGTCCTGGAACCCAACATGGAGACCTTCGCGAAGGTCGTCGAGGCGCTGCACGGCAGGTGAGGGGGACACGAGGCTGGGGGCGAGGAGCGCGCTCCGGGTGAACGCCGAGCCGGTGCGGAACCGGCGCGAACACGGAGGCGGCCGGAGCCGCTCCCCTGCCCGGGTGCCCGGAGCGCGGGCAGGGAGTATCAGGGCGGCCGCGAACGTCGCCGTCGTGTCCTGCGTCGGCCGTATCGGCTCCGGGCCGTCGCCGCGGCAGCGAATCGCGCGCAGGGACCCGAGGCGCTCGCGGGTACCGGAACGCGGGCGGTCCCGGAGTGCCGAGCCGGCTCGGAAACCGGGCGGGACACGGAGCCCGACCGCACCCGTCCCGGGACACCGCCGCGCGGCCGCGTCCGGATTCTGGAATTCCGAACCGCCCTCCGGCCCCCGTGATGGGATCGCGTCATGACCGACCTGCGCATACGGGCCGCGACGCCCGACGACCTCGACGCCGTCCTCGCCTTCTGGAAGGCGGCCGCCGAGGGCACGAGCATCAGCGACGACCGTGAAGGCGTCGAGCGGCTGGTGGCCCGCGACCCCGAGGCACTGATCCTGGCCGAGCTGGACGGGGATCTCGTGGGCACGGTCATCGCCGGGTTCGACGGCTGGCGGTGCCATCTGTACCGGCTCGCGGTGCACCCGGAGCGACGGCGCAAGGGCATCGGCTCTGCTCTGCTCGCCGCGGCGGAGGAGCGGTTCGTCCGGCTCGGCGGGCGACGCGGCGACGCGATGGTGCTCGTCCGCAACGAGTCCGCCCAGCATGCGTGGCGGGCCGCCGGGTACGCGCCCGAGGAGAAATGGCGGCGATGGGTGAAGCCGCTCGGGGGCTGAGGCCCAGCCCGCACCGAGGCGACGGGAGGCACTTTGCCGGTCCTTTACCATGAGGGGACCCGTCAACCTCTACGGAAAGGTTGTGAGCGTCCGCCCATGGGCGAGCCTCCCAGTACACGGCCCGGTGCCTCCCGCACCCGAGCCGGTGCACGACGTCGCGCGATCCTCCCCCCCCTGCCCGATCATGGGACGGAGGTGACCCGATGACCGAAGTACTCCTCCTTCTGGTGGCGGTGCTGCTCTCGCTGATCTGTGGTGCCTTCGTCGCCGCCGAGTTCTCGCTGACCACGGTCGACCGCGCCCGGCTGGAACGGGCCGTGGAGCGCGGCGAGCGGGGTGCCGCCGGCGCCCTCAAGGCCGTACGGCATCTGACCTTCCAGCTCTCCGGCGCCCAGCTCGGCATCACCGTCACCAACCTGGTCGTCGGCATGCTCGCCGAGCCGTCCATCGCGAAGCTGATCGCGGGCCCGCTGGAGGCGGCCGGCATACCCGCCTCCGCGTCGAGCTCGGTGGCGCTGGTGATCGGCACGGCCCTGTCGACCGTCGTGCTGATGGTCGTCGGCGAGCTGGTGCCCAAGAACTGGGCGATCTCCGCACCGCTGCCGGTGGCGAAGAAGGTGGCGAACCCGCAGCGCTGGTTCAGCTCCGCGTTCCGCCCGTTCATCACCCACCTCAACAACACCGCCAACCGTCTCGTACGGCTCCTCGGCATCGAGCCCGCCGAGGAGCTGGCCTCCGCGCGGGGTCCCCAGGAGCTGGCCGCCCTCGCCCGGCACTCGGCCAAGGAGGGCGCCCTGGAGCCGGACACCGCCGAGCTGTTCGTACGGACGCTGAACCTCGCCGATCTCACCGCGGAGAACGTGATGACCCCGCGTGTCCAGGTCATCGCGCTGGACGCCCAGGCGACCTGCGAGGACGTGGCGAACGCGACCCGGGCCACCGGTCTGTCCCGCTTCCCCGTCTACCGCGGCAGCCTCGACTCGGTCGTCGGCACCGCGCACATCAAGGACGTCCTCGCCGTGCCCGCCGCGCGCCGACTGCACACCTCCGTCGCGGAGCTGCTGCGCGAGCCCTTGCTCGTCCCCGAGTCCCTCACCGTGGACCGGGTGCTGGACCGGCTCTCGGGCAAACGCACGATGGCCGTCGTCATCGACGAGTACGGCGGGACGGCCGGCGTGGTCACCCTGGAGGACATCGTCGAGGAGGTCGTCGGCGAGGTGCGGGACGAGCACGACCCGCACGAGACGCCGGATCTGGCCCCCGTCGGCACCGACGAGCACGGCCGCGAGCTGTACTCCGCCGACGGCTCGGCCCGCACCGACCAGCTGGCCCGGGTGGGCCTGCGCGCGCCGGACGGACCGTACGAGACGCTCGCCGGACTCGTCGCCACCGAGCTGGGCCGTATCCCGGCCGTCGGCGACAGCGTGGAGGTCGCCGACTGGCGGCTCGACGTGGTGGACGCCGCCGGGCGCCGGGCCGCGCGCGTGCTGCTGCACGCGCCGGTCCCGTCCGCCGAGGAGCACGAGGAGGAGACTCGATGACCGCCGTCCAACTGCTGATCGGTTTCGCGACGCTGGTCGTCAACGCGTTCTTCGTGGGCGCCGAGTTCGCCCTGATCTCGGTGCGCCGCAGCCAGATCGAGCCCTACGCCGAACAGGGCGACCGGCGGGCGCGCAGCGTGCTGTGGGGTCTGCGGCACGTGTCCGCGCTGATGGCGGCCGCGCAGCTCGGCATCACCCTGTGCACCCTGGTCCTCGGCGTGGTCGCGGAGCCCGCGATCGCGCACCTGCTGGAGCCGCTGTTCCACGCGGCGGGCGTGCCGGAGGGCGCGGGCCACGTGGTCTCGTTCGTGATCGCCCTGACGCTCGCCACGTACCTGCACATGCTGCTCGGCGAGATGGTCCCGAAGAACATCGCCCTGGCCGAGCCGGTGCGCAGCGCCCTGCTGCTCGGCCCGCCGCTGGTGACGCTCTCGCGGGCGCTGCGCCCTGTGATCTTCACGGTCAACGCCTTCGCGAACGCCCTGCTCAAGCTCATGCGGATCGAGACGAAGGACGAGGTCGCGGCGACCTTCTCGGACACCGAACTCGCCCGGCTCGTCCGGGACTCCAGCGAGGCGGGACTGATCGACGACCGCGCGCAGGAGCGGCTGCGCGACGCGCTGGAACTGGGCCGGCGGCCGGTGCGTGACGTCGTGCTCCCGCTGGAGCGGGTCGTCTACGCGGGCATGGGGGTCACCCCGGAGGAGCTGGAGCGGCTGTCGGCCGAGTCCGGGTTCTCCCGTTTCCCCGTGGTCGACGAGGGGCGCCGGATCGTGGGCTACCTCCATGTGAAGGACGCGCTCGACGCGGCCCCGCGCGACGTGCCGTTCTCCGTGCGGGACATGCGGTCCATCGCCCGGGTCCGCGAGACGACCCCGCTGGACGACGTGCTCAGCGCGATGCGCCGCAGCCGGACGCATCTGGCGGCCGTCCTGGGCGCGGACGGGCGGCTCGCGGGGATCGTGACCATGGAGGACGTGCTGCGGGAGCTGTTCGGGCAGCCGGCCGTGTGAGGTTCGTCGGTGGAGAGAGCGGACCGACCGCCGGGTATGTGAAGGCGTTACCATCGTTGGCGCCATGCAGACGAATCCCACGTACTCCAGCCTTGTCGCGGTCGGCGACTCCTTCACCGAGGGGATGTCCGACCTCCTCCCCGACGGTTCGTACCGGGGCTGGGCGGACCTCCTCGCCGGCCGCATGGCCGCGCGGACGCCCGGCTTCCGGTACGCCAACCTCGCGGTGCGCGGAAAGCTGATCAGCCAGATCGTCGCCGAGCAGGTGGAGGTCGCGGCCGCCATGGAGGCGGACGTGATCACCCTGGTCGGCGGCCTCAACGACACGCTCCGGCCCAAGTGCGACATGGGCCGGGTGCGGGGCCTGCTGGAGGAGGCCGTGGAGCGTCTGGCCCCCTCCTGCAAGCAGCTCGTCCTGATGCGCAGCCCGGGCCGCCAGGGCCCCGTCCAGCAGCGGTTCCGGCCGCGCATGGAGGAACTGTTCGCCTGCGTCGACGAGCTGGCCGCCCGCCACGACGCCCTCGTCGTGGACCTGTATGGCGCCCCGTCGCTCACCGACCCGCGCATGTGGGACGTGGACCGGCTGCACCTGACGCCCGACGGACACCGCCGGGTCGCCGAGGCGGTCTGGCAGACGCTCGGCTACGAGGCCGAGGACCCGGAGTGGCGGACGCCGATCCCCCTGACGCCCCCGCCCGGCTGGGCCTCCCGCCAGGTGGCCCACGCCCGGTTCACCCGGCAGTACCTGCTGCCGTGGATCGCCCGCCGCCTCACGGGCCGCTCCTCGGGGGACGGCCGGTCGGGCGCCCATTTCAGCGCTGAGCTGGGCCAGGCGTTCTGGGTCACCCCCGCGGACCACACGGCCCCCGGCCCGGTGACGGGCTGGCGCCAGGTGGGGCCCTGACCAGGAGCCTTCCCCCACCTCGCCCGCGGTCGTTGTTGCGGGACGTCACGGGTGAGCTCAGACTTGTACCGGAGGAAGATCCTCCGGTACACGCGCGCCGCCATCCCTGGCGCCGGCTTTCGCCCTGACGCGCGAGGGCGTCCTCCTCGACCAGGTGCACCCGCTGCGGATCCCTTGCAGGGCCGACGACGCCGAGGGCGCGGCCGATCCCGGTGAACTCCGTCGGCGATCCCCTCAGGTGCGGCCACGCACCTCCGGCCGGAGCGAACTCACGTGTGGACGGCGGCAGTTGGTACAGGATCAGCGATGATCGGATGTCGATGAGCTCCTGCGCGGTGTGACCCCCGGGCGGAATTGCACGTCTTCCGTTCGAGACCGCATCCCGACGGCCCCCAACGGAAGGTTCCTCGATGGACAGTCAGATCGTGAAGGTGCGAATTCACCCCGCCATCGGCGTCGCCCGGGTCGGCAACAGTGTCGAAGCACCCTTCATCGGCCCGGAATCACCGGACCAGGAACCAGCGGATCCCGGCTCCTACAAGGACGGCTCCGGGGCGCTCCGCAGGCAGGCCGCACGATTCCGTGTGTACGGCTACAACGCCGCGGGGGAGGTCGTCAGGGAGCTGAAGCCGGGCGACGAGGGTGTCTCCGAGATCCAGTGGACGGTGCACCTGGCCAACAAGAAGGCCGCCTGGTACCAGTTCCATCTGGCGCTGGACATCCCCGAGGGCAAGACGCTCGCGGCGGAGCAATACGCTCTGCGCAATGCCGACGTCGTGGGCGCCGAGCGGAAGAAGCTGGTCAACGACCCCGGAAGCCGCACCGTCCGCGGCTCGAAGACCGAGACGCAGAAGTTCGACACCGGCAAGATCATGGGCAAGGCGGTGTACCTCGGCGAGATCTCCACACGTTCCGACGGCCGCCTGGTGGTGCTCGGCGGCCGGGGAAACTCCGCTTCCTACAAGAACCAGCCGATCACCGGGGTCGCCAACAACAACACCTGGTACGACGACGTGTCCGACGGCCCGGTGACGGCGAAGGTCCGTATCGACGGCAGGGATCTGACCGCCGCCCCGGCCTGGGTCGTGGTGGGGCCCCCGCACTACGCCCCCGGCGTGAAGTCCATACGCACCCTCCACGACCTGCTGTTCGACGTCTTCGTCCAGGCCGGTTCCCTGTCCCGCCCGCAGCAGATCTCGTTCACCGATCACATCGAGCCGATACTCCGCCGATTCTGCGATCTGCAGTGGGTCAACCAGGGTTTCGCGGCACAGTTCGGCTGGAACGGCCCCCATTTCTTCCTCTCGCCCGCCATGCGGACGAGGCTCGCCGATCCGTCCGACCGGAACCGGGAACTGCGCCGCCAGACGTACGCCGCCCTGCGCGACTACGACCGGGACGGAAAGTCCCCGCTGCCGTGGCCGTGGATCTACGGCGACGCCATGGCCAGCAAGCCCAAGTCCGTGCGCCAGCACCTGGCGCTGTCCCCGACCCAGGACTGGATGCTGCAGCGCTGGGCGGACGGGGCGTTCCGGGCCGGACCCGTGCGGCAGCCGCGCCCCACGGTCGACGACGCCCCTGTCGCCGAGCAGCCGGGGCTGCTGGACCGGGCGGCCCTGGAGAACTGCGCCGCCGACGCGTTCCACCCGGGGTGCGAGGTCACCTGGCCGATCAGGCACGCGAGCATGTTCAGTGAACCCTTCCGCATCCGGCACCGCGCCACCGGCACCGCGGAACCCGACTACGGGCCCACCCTCACTCCGCAGGAGGCGGTCGCCGCCAATGGCCCCCTGCACGCGCAGGGGCCCGGAGACCTCACGCGCTGGATGGCCGCCCCCTGGCAGGCGGACACCGCGAGCTGCCGCTCCGGCTACGAGGTGCTGGCCAACCTGGGGCCCCGGTACAGCCCTTATCTGCCGACCTTCTGGCCTGCCCAGGTACCCAACCATGTCCTCAAGCTGGAGGACTTCGAGAAGGTCAACACGCCGTCGACCGGGACCGACGACAGCGCCCGGGAGGAGGCGTTCGAGCGACGGGCGACCTGGCTGCGCGGCCTCAGCGGCACCATGAACCAGCAGCGCACACAGATGATCAAGGACTGGGCCAAGCTCGGCATCGTCGAGGTACGCGACTACACCGTGGGCGACGGGAAGTTCCCGGAACGGATCCTGGTGGAGTCGCGCCCGGGGCAACCGCTCGCTCAGGCACCGGACACGGCGAACCTCGTCAACCTGCACGTGCCCGAGGCGGGTCCGGACGTGTTGTCCGCGGCGGCGGGCATCCGGCCCGAGGGCGGGCCCGCCCCCGAAACCGCCGAGGCCGAGTCCGCGGCACGGGTGATCGGCGAGGCCGCCAGGGCGACCGGCTACCGCGAGGAGGAGATCACCGCCGGATATCTCGAGATACTCGACCCCTTCCGCGACGCGCGGTGAGCGCCGCACTCGCTCCCGGCACGGACACCTACGACGTCGTGGTGGCGGGCGGCGGCCCGGCAGGCTGCGCCGCCGCGCTCGTGCTCGCCCGGGCCGGCCGTACGGTTCTGCTGGCGGACGCCGGCACCGGGCCGGCCAAGGTCGGCGAGACGCTCGTGCCCGCCGGGCGGGTGCTGCTCGGCGACCTCGGCGTCGCCGACCGCGTTCTCGGCTCCGGGCATCTGCCCTGCTACGGCAGCCTCTCGGCGTGGGGCTCGGCCGACCTGCACGCCGTGGACTTCATCAACGACCCGCACGGCCATGGCTGGCACCTCGACCGGCGGTTGTTCGACCGGCGTCTGCGCGACGCCTCGCGCGCGGCGGGGGCCGAGGTCGCCGAGGGTTCGGCCGTACGCGCCACCACGCGGACGCCGGACGGCCGCTGGACCCTGGTCCTGCGCGGCGGCACCGGCCCTGCCGGTATCCGGTCCGGTGGCGAGCGTACGGTGCGCTGCCGCTGGGTGATCGACGCCACCGGCCGCGCCGCAGCGATCGCCGTCCGGTGCGGGGCCCGGCGGCGCGTCGGGGACCGGCTCACCGCTCTGTACGTGCCCCTGGAGGCGGATCCGCTGGACACCGACCGTCGTTCGCTCGTCGAGTCCGACGAGGACGGCTGGTGGTACACCGCCCCGCAGCCCTCCGGCGGGCGCCTGGTCGCCTACTTCACCGACGCCGACCTGCCCGCCGCTTCTGACACCGCGCGCCACTTCCGCCGACGGATGTCGGCCACCCGCCACCTCTCCCGATGGGTCCACCGGGACGGGCCGCCACCCACGTCACCTGCCGCGCCCCGCAGGGCCGCCGCGCACACAGCGCACCTGGACACGGTGTACGGAGACGGCTGGACCGCCGCCGGGGACGCGGCGGTCGCCTTCGACCCGCTCTCCTCCCAGGGCGTGCTGACCGCTCTCTACACCGGGCTCGGCGCGGGCCTGGCCGTCGACACCTGCCTGGGTGGCGCCCCCCACGGCGCGGACTCGGCCCTCGCCGCATACGCGGACAAGGTCGCGGCCGCACGGAGCGCGTATCTGCGCGGTCACCGTGTCATCCACGCCCAGGAGGCCCGCTGGACCGACCGCTCCTTCTGGGCGCGGCGCCTGTCCGACCGCCCCGACTCGTCCCGGCAGCCGCAGGAGGAGCCCAGCGCGTCATGAGCTGGAGGCTCCTTCCCGCCGACGCCGACCGAGCGCGGCACCTCGAAGATCATCGGGGTGCCGCGCTCGGTGGGCCGGCTCCGCACCCGGGCGCGGACCTTCCGGTGCGCCGGTTGCCGAGCGGCCCGAGTTGCTGCCGTACGAGGGCCCGCTAGCGTAGGGAGCCGCCGTACCGGGAGGCGTGTGTGACCACGACCGTGATCAATCTCAAGGGCCGCATCCGCGACTTCGGGCCCCGGCTGGAATTCGCCCCCAGCGACGTGGTGTACATCGGCCGCCGCTGGACCATGGGCCACTGGGACCTGCCGCGGCATCCGCTGTTCAACCCGTTCCAGTACGACACCGAGAAGAAGAAGCGCGACGGGACGCGGGCCGAGGTGATGGCGAAGTACCGGGACCACCTGACGTCCGACCCCGAGCTGATGGCTCTCGTACCGGAACTGCGGGGCAAGACCCTGGCCTGCTGGTGCGCGCCGGAGCCGTGCCACGGGGACGTCCTGGCGGAGCTCGCGGACGGGCGCTGAGGAGGCGAGGCCGACGGGTGCCGGTGGCGCCCGGCCACGCCTCCTGACCGCCGCGGCCGGCCTTCGTAGGTTCCTCCGAAGAGACCCGCGGCGCCCACCTGCACGAATCGCCAGTAGAATCCGTACACGTGACTTCCGCGCCAGCCAAGCCCCGCATCCCCAACGTCCTCGCCGGACGCTACGCCTCCGCCGAGCTCGCCACGCTCTGGTCGCCCGAGCAGAAGGTGAGGCTGGAGCGGCAGCTCTGGCTGGCCGTGCTGCGGGCCCAGAAGGACCTCGGTATCGAGGTGCCGGACGAGGCCCTCGCCGACTACGAGCGGGTCCTCGACACCGTCGACCTGGCCTCCATCGCCGAGCGCGAGAAGGTCACCCGGCACGACGTGAAGGCGCGGATCGAGGAGTTCAACGACCTCGCCGGGCACGAGCACGTCCACAAGGGCATGACCTCCCGCGATCTCACCGAGAACGTCGAGCAGCTGCAGATCCGGCTCTCCCTGGAGCTGGTGCGCGACCGTACGGTGGCCGTGCTGGCCCGGCTCGCCAAGCTGGCCGGTGAGTACGGCGAGCTGGTCATGGCCGGCCGCTCGCACAACGTGGCCGCGCAGGCCACCACCCTCGGCAAGCGGTTCGCGACCGCCGCCGACGAGCTGCTGGTGGCGTACGGGCGCGTCGAGGAGCTGCTCGGCCGCTACCCGCTGCGCGGCATCAAGGGCCCGGTGGGCACGGCCCAGGACATGCTGGACCTGCTGGGCGGGGACGCGGCCAAGCTGGCGGAGCTGGAGGACCGGATCGCCGGGCACCTCGGGTTCGCGCAGGCGTTCACCTCGGTCGGGCAGGTCTACCCGCGCTCGCTCGACTACGACGTCGTGACGGCTCTCGTCCAGGTCGCGGCGGCGCCCTCGTCGATCGCCAAGACGATCCGGCTGATGGCCGGGCACGAACTGGTGACCGAGGGCTTCAAGCCGGGCCAGGTCGGCTCGTCCGCGATGCCGCACAAGATGAACACCCGCTCCTGCGAGCGTGTCAACGGCCTCATGGTCATCCTGCGCGGCTACGCGTCGATGACCGGCGAGCTGGCGGGCGACCAGTGGAACGAGGGCGACGTGTCCTGCTCGGTGGTCCGCCGGGTCGCACTGCCGGACGCGTTCTTCGCGCTGGACGGCCTGCTGGAGACGTTCCTCACCGTCCTCGACGAGTTCGGTGCCTTCCCGGCCGTCGTCGCCCGCGAGCTGGACCGCTACCTGCCGTTCCTCGCCACCACCAAGGTGCTGATGGGCGCGGTGCGCGCGGGCGTCGGCCGCGAGGTCGCGCACGAGGCCATCAAGGAGAACGCCGTCGCCTCCGCGCTCGCCATGCGCGAGCAGGGCGCCGAGCGCAACGAACTCCTCGACAAGCTCGCCGCCGACGACCGCATCCCGCTGGACCGTGCCCAGTTGGACGCGCTCATGGCCGACAAGCTCTCCTTCACGGGCGCCGCCGCCGACCAGGTCGCCATCGTCGTCGGCCGGATCGAGGAGATCGTGAAGCAGCGTCCGGAGGCCGCCGGCTACACGCCCGGGGCGATCCTCTGACCCGCTACACCCAGGCCGAACTGGAGGCCGCCCGCGACCGGCTGGTGCCGGACGTCACCGCGGACGGCCTCCGGGTCCTTTTCTGCGGCATCAACCCGGGGCTGATGACGGCGGCGTCCGGCCATCACTTCGCCCGCCCCGGCAACCGCTTCTGGCCCGTGCTGCATCTGTCCGGGTTCACACCCCGCCTGCTCAAGCCGTCCGAACAGGGCGAGCTGCCTTCGTACGGGCTCGGCATCACGAACGTCGTCGCGCGGGCGACGGCACGCGCCGACGAACTGACGGCGCAGGAGTACGTCGAGGGCGGACGCCTGCTGACCGCCAAGGTGGAACGGCTCCGGCCGCGCTGGCTCGCGGTGGTCGGGGTGACCGCCTACCGGGCCGCGTTCGGCGACCGCTTGGCCGCCGTCGGGCCGCAGGAGCGGACGATCGGGACCTCGCGCGTGTGGGTGCTGCCCAATCCCAGCGGGCTGAACGCGCACTGGACGGCGGCGACGATGGCGGAGGAGTTCGGGCGGCTGCGGGTGGCGGCGGAGAGCTGACCCGCCCTGCCGAGGGCCGGCGGTCACGGCGGATCGATCTCCGTGATCAGCGCGACGAGTTGGAACGACAGCTCCTTGTCCCACTGGGACACGCCGAGGGCGACCCAGCGGCCGTCGGCCCGCCAGAGGTGCACGTCCGGGACGTGGGAACTGAGGGTCGCCCAGGGCTCGGGTATCTCCTCCCCCTCCCTCGATCGGTCGAGGACGCTCCACAGGCTGAACACATCCGGAGCGGCGCCCCAGCGGGCGCTGAGCCGCTCCGACAGGGCGTCCCGGTCCGCCTCGTACTGTTCCTCCGTCTCCTCCCGCCGCGTGCCGTCGTCGTCCCAGAAGTCGGCGCTCGTCGCTAACTCGGCGACGTGATAGCCCGGTCCGGCCTCGCCGACGTCCGACCGGCCGGGCTCCGCCGGGAAGGGCTCGGAGCACAGCCGGTGGATGACGGCGAGGTGCTGGCTGATGCTCATGCGGTCCAGTAAAGCGGGCACCACTGACAATTGGCGCGGAGTCAGGCGGCCGTGCGGCGGCGACGGCCGGTCGCCGTCACCAGGAGGGCGGGCCTGCGTACGGCCGGAGACTCGCCCCGTGCCGGCCGCTGCCCGGCAGAGGTCCGGCCGCTGCCCGGCAGAGGTCCGGTCGGGTTCCGGTCGGGTTCCGGTCGGGTTCCGGTCGGGTTCCGGTCGGGTTCCGGTCGTTGCGTGACCGCTCGGTCAGGGGTTCCCACAGCTCGCCCGGCGGGCCGGCGGTCAGGTGCCCGGCCGGGATTCCGCAGGTCGGGGGCGGCAGGCACTCGCCCGGCTCCGCCGTGGCGAGTACCATCCGGCACACACGGGCGCGAGCGGGGAGGACGGACGTTGGGGCGACTGACCGGCGGGGATCCCTCTCTGCTCCGGAGGATCAACTCGGCCGTGGTGCTGCACGCGCTGCGCGCCACCGACCATGCGACCCTCACCGAGATCACCAGGGTCACCGGACTGTCCCGACCCACGGTCGAGGGTGTGGTCGAGGGGCTCGTCGAGGCCGGGCTCGTCGTCGAGCAGGCCGCCGAGGAGGGTGCCGCCCGGCGGCAGGGGCGCCCGGCGCGGCACTACCGGTTCCGGGCCGAGGCGGGCCATCTGTTGGGCCTGGACGTGGGCTCGCACCAGGTGACCGCACTGCTCGCGGACCTCGACGGGCGGGTGCTGGGCTCCCTGTCGAAGGAGGTCTCCGAGGCGGCGTCGGCGGACGAGCGACTGGAGCGGCTGCGCTCGACCGTGGCCGAGCTGCTGCGCAGGGCCGGGGTCTCGCGCGGGTCACTGCGGGCGGTCGGTGTCGGCAGTCCGGGTGTCATCGAGGCGGACGGCGCCGTACGCCTGTGCGCGGCCCTGCCGCAGTGGACGGGCCTGAACCTGGGCGAGCGGCTGAGCCGCTCCTTCCAGTGCTCCGTGCTCGTCGAGAACGACGCCAACGCGGCGGCGGTCGCCGAGCACTGGAAGGGCGCGGCCGCCGAGTCCGACGACGTGGTGTTCGTACTGGCGGGGCTGAGTCCGGGAGCCGGTTCGCTGATCGGCGGGCGGCTGCACCGCGGCTACGGCGGCGCGGCGGGTGAGATCGGCGCGCTGCACCTGCTGGGCCGTGAGGCGACCCCGGAGGCGCTGCTGTCGACCACGGGCGAGCCCTTGCATCCGCTCGACGAGCAGGCGGTCGCCGAGGTCTTCTGCCGCGCGCGCGAGGGCGACGTGCGCGCCCGCGAGGCCGTCGACCGCTTCATACAGCGGCTCGTGCACGACGTGACGGCCCTCGTCCTCGCCCTCGACCCCGAACTCGTCGTCGTCGGCGGCTGGGCGACCGGCATCGACGACGTCCTCGACCCCCTGCGCGACGAGCTGGCCCGCTACTGTCTGCGCCCGCCCCGCGTCGCCCTCTCCCGGCTGGGCGAGACGGCCGTCGCCATGGGCGCGCTCCGGCTCGCCCTGGACCATGTCGAGGAACAGCTGTTCGCGGTGGAGGGCACGGTGACGGCGCGGCGCTGAGCCGGTGCCGTCGGCGGCACCGGTCCGGTGGTGCCGTGGGTCCGCGGGTCACGCCCGCGACGGGCCGACGGCACGGGAACGCCGCGCCCCGGAGTCCGGGGCGCGGCGGGTACGGCTCGAAGGGGCGGCCGACGGCGTCAGGACGCGCGGCGCTCCGGGCCGTGGTGGATCTCGACGCCGCCCGAGTCGCCGAAGGTCAGTCGGCAGGTGTCGGCACGGTAGGTGGCCAGGGAGACGGCCGCCGTGCGTCCCTCCGCGTGGAAGCGGGTGGTGACGACGAGGACGGGCGCGCCCGGCAGCCGGTCCAGCTCCTTGGCGTCGTCCGCTCGGGCGGAACCCAGCTCCACCGAGCGGCCCTGCCCCTCCAGCTCCAGACGCTGCAGCTCGCGCAGCACGGCACGCGCGCGTGCGGCGCCCGAGGGCGCGTCGATGGCGGAGAGGGCGGGCACCGAGGCCGCGGGGATGTACAGCAGCTCGGCGGCGACGGGCTGGCCGTGCGACACACGGGAGCGGCGTACGACGTGCACCTGCTCGCCGTGCACGCTCTCCAGGATCTCGGCGACCGCGGCGGGCGGTGTGGCGGACGTACAGTCCACCGCCTGCCAGGTGTCACCGGCCGTGCCCGGCCAGGCGTGCTGATCGGTGCCGACCGCGACGCCCACGCGCGGAGGCGCCACAGTGGTGCCGACGCCGCGTCGGCGCTGCAGTCGGCCCTCCAGTTCGAGCTGCTCCAGCGCCTGGCGGAGCGTGGCACGGGCCACCCCGAAGCGGGCCGCGAGATCACGTTCGTTGGGCAGGATCTCTCCCACCGAGAACTCGGAGTCCAATGCCTCACTGAGCACGGTTTTCAGATGCCAGTACTTCGGTTCCGGCACCGTTTCGAGCTGCTGGGTCCCCACCCTGTCCTCCGCTGCTTCGCCGTGGCCCGGCGGCGTTTTTAGCGCCCTTGTTTATTAAAGGTTGTTGCACTTTCTTGCGACCATAGGCCCGCCCCCACCCTTGGTCAAGACCAATCATCGGCCGCCCGGGGGTCCGGTCGGCCGGACGGCGGCAGTGTTCGTCGAGGCTTCGCGGCAGGACGGCGAACCGGGCCGGGAAGCGGTGAGGAGAGGCGGAGCGCGAACCGCCCCTCTCCCGCCGCCGCAGACCTACTGCTCCACCGTCAGGGACCTCAGCTTCTCCGGGTTCCGCACGATGTAGACGCACTGGACGCGCCCGTCGGCGACATCGAGTTGGAACACGCTGTCGACCTTGCCGCCGGACAGGAAGACCACCGCGAAACCGCCGTTGACCTCCACGAAGCGGAACGACGCGTCCACGAGCCCCTTTCCGGCCGCGCCGTGCACGAACCGTCCCACCTTGTCGGCGGTTTCGAGGACACGCACCGGGGCCTTGCCGAGCCCGCCGCCGTCGCCCACCAGGCGCACGTCGGGAGCCAGCAACGACATCAGTCCGTCCAGGTCACCGCCGGCCGCCGCGGCGAGGAACCGCTCGGTCAGCTCCCGGCGTTCGGCCGGATCCACCTCGTAGCGCGGACGCCGCTCGTCGACGTGTCTGCGGGCGCGCCCGGCCAGCTGGCGCACGGCGGGCTCGGCACGGTCGATCATGGCCGCGATCTCGGCGTACGGGTAGCCGAAGGCCTCGCGGAGCACGAACACCGCGCGTTCCAGGGGTGAGAGGGACTCCATGACGACGAGGACGGCGAGCGAGACGGTGTCGGCGAGAACGGCACGCTCGGCGGTGTCCTCCACGGTCGCCCCGTAGTCGGTGACGTAGGGCTCGGGCAGCCAGGGGCCGGGGTATGCCTCGTTGCGGGACTGGACCTGGCGCAGCCGGTCGATGGAGAGCCGGGTCGTGACGCGGACCAGATAGCCGCGCGGTTCGCGCACCTCGGACCGGTCGGCGCCGGACCAGCGCAGCCAGACCTCCTGGACCACGTCCTCCGCGTCGGCGACCCGGCCGAGCATGCGGTAGGCGACTCCCATGAGGACGGAGCGGTGCTCTTCGAAGACGTCGGTCGCGATATCGGTGGTCACCGCTCCATCCCATCCCGGGGGACGCGGGCCTGTCCAGGCGATTCCGGGCCCGCTCGCGGGCTTGTTACCCACAGGGACTACCCGCCGGTAGCAGTTGCTGACAAGCTGTCTATGAACGTCGTACGCCAGCGCGCCCACTCCCAGACGAGGAGCTGCACCATGTCCGCCGCCACGGTCTCCTTCCAGGTCCCCTCCCCGCTCGGCCCGCGGCCCGTGACGGTCTCCTACACGCGCGAGGGCACCGGCGAGCCGCTGCTCCTGCTGCACGGAATCGGCCATCACCGGCAGGCGTGGGACCCGGTGACGCACATCCTGGCCGCCGAACGCGAGGTCATCACCGTGGACCTCCCCGGCTTCGGCGAGTCCCCCGCGCTGCCGGACGGCCTCACCTACGACCTGCCCACGACGTCGGCCGTGTTCGGCGCCTTCTGCGAGGCCCTGGAGCTCGACCGCCCCCACGTGGCGGGGAACTCCCTCGGCGGCCTGCTGGCCCTGGAACTGGGCCGCGACAAGCTCGTGCGGTCCGTCACCGCCCTCTCCCCGGCCGGCTTCTGGAACGAGGCCGAGCGGCGGTACGCGTTCGGCATCCTGCTCACCATGCGGCACATCGCACGGCGGATGCCCCTGTCCCTGGTCGAACGGCTGTCCCGTTCGGCGGCCGGCCGCACCGCTCTGACGAGCACCATCTACGCCCGTCCGGGCCGCCGTTCACCCGAGGCGGTGGTCGCCGAGACCCTCGCGCTGGCGGGTGCGACGGGGTTCGACGACACCCTGCGGGCCGGCGGCAGCGTCCTGTTCACCGACGACGTCCCCGGCATCCCGATCACCGTGGCCTGGGGCACTCGGGACTGGCTGCTCGTCCCCCGCCAGGGCGTGCGCGCCAAGCGGACCATCCCCGGCGCCCGCCTGGTCCGCCTCCCCGGCTGCGGCCACTGCCCCATGAACGACGACCCGGCCCTGGTCGCCCGCGTGATCCTCGACGGCAGCCGCTGATCCGACGGCACCCGCTGACCAGTTGCGGGGCCGACGCCCCCCGGACCCGGGCGACCGACGGCCCCACACCCACACCCACCGACGGACCCGTCCCTCGGCCGTCTGCGCGTGTCACCGCTTCCCCAGGCGTCCGGCCAGTTGTTCACTTGTCGTTTGCGTGTGCGCTGCGGCGTACGCGTAGTTGTGGCTGTGCACATTGGCCGGATCCGTCACTGGAGGCGCTTCATGTCACACCGTCCGCCGAGTCCCCTGCCCGGTCGCCGCAGCGTGCTGCGCGGCTCGCTCGCCGCGTCGGCCACGCTGGCGCTGCCCGGGTCCGTCGCGCTCGGTTCGGTGCCGGCGCTGGCCCTGTCGGGGCGGCCGACGGCCGGCTGGGGGGTGCAGGCCGGGGACGTGACCGCGCACTCCGGTCTGGTGTGGGTGCGGTCGGACCGGCCGGCCCGGATGATCGTCGAGACGTCCGCCACCGAGTCGTTCCGCAACCCGCGCAGATGGCACGGCCCCCTGCTGGACGCCGGCACGGACTTCACCGGTACGACGCGCCTGCGGGGCCTGCCCTCGGGCGAGCAGATCCACTACCGGGTGCTGCTCGCCGACCCTGACGACCCGCGCCGCACCGGGGAGCCGGTCACCGGGACGTTCCGTACGACGTCCCTGAAGCGGCGCTCCGGGGCACGGTTCGTGTGGTCGGGCGACCTGGCGGGGCAGGGCTGGGGCATCAACCCGGACCGTGGCGGCTACCGCATCTTCGACGCGATGGGCGCGCTGGACCCGGACTTCTTCCTGTGCAGCGGCGACAACATCTACGCCGACGGCCCGATCGCGGCGACGGCGGCACTCCCGGGCGGCGGCACCTGGCGCAACATCACCACCGAGGAGAAGTCCAAGGTCGCGGAAACACTCGCCGAGTTCCGGGGCAACTTCCGCTACAACCTGCTGGACGAGAACCTCAAGCGGTTCAACGCGCAGGTCCCGTCGATCGTGCAGTGGGACGACCACGAGGTCGTCAACAACTGGTACCCGGGCGAGATCCTCACCGACGCCCGGTACACCGAGAAGAGCGTGGACGTGCTGGCGGCACGGGCGCGGCGGGCCTTCAGCGAGTACTTCCCGATCTCCACGCTGCGGCCGGGCGCCCGGGAGGGCCGTGTGCACCGCGTGCTGCGGCACGGCCCCCTGCTGGACGTGTTCGTGCTGGACATGCGGACGTACCGCAACGCCAACTCGCCCGGCACACAGGCAACCGACGCGGTGGGCATCCTCGGCGCCGAGCAGTTGGACTGGCTCAAGCGGGAGCTGTCGAAGTCGCGGGCGGTGTGGAAGGTGATCGCCTCCGACATGCCGCTCGGCCTGGTCGTACCGGACACCGGCGACGGCAGGCCGAACATCGAGGCCGTCGCGCAGGGCGACCCGGGTGCGCCGCTCGGGCGGGAGCTGCAGATCGCCGAGCTGCTGAGGTTCGTCAAGCACCGCAGGATCACGGGCACGGTGTGGCTCACGGCCGACGTGCACTACACCTCGGCGCAGCACTACCAGCCGGCGCGGGCCGCCTTCACCGACTTCGAGCCGTTCTGGGAGTTCGTCTCGGGCCCGCTCAACGCCGGCGCCTTCCCGGCGAACGCGCTCGACAACACCTTCGGCCCCGAACGGGTGTTCATGAAGGCGCCGACGACGGCGAACGTCTCACCGGCGGGCGGCTACCAGTTCTTCGGCGAGGTCGACATCGACGGCCACAGCGGCGAGCTGACGGTACGACTGCGGGAACAGGACGGGACCGTGCTCTACACGAAGGTGCTCCAGCCGGGTCTCGTCGGGCAGTGACCCGCGTGCCGTAGATCTCCGCTGCCGCCCGACCGTCGACCTGTGACCACTGCGGTCACTATGGCCATCGCTTCCGACAGCTTCAGTCATACAAAATGCAATAAAAGGAGCGGAACGACGCTTTTACCGGTCAGTCACAAAGCGTTCGTGATCACGCAACACGATTCGTTCACAGTGGCCACATGACTCCTGACATCTCTGATGAGACGCGGGCGCGCGACAGCCGCCCGTCGCACCACCGCCTGCGGTCCCTCACCGCCGGGTTCCGCAGCTGGTGGGAACGGCGCCACGGGCACGCGCCGCCCACGAGCGATACCGACGCCCGGCCGCCGCTCAGCGAGGGGCAGCAGGCCGGGCCGTCCGAGACAGGCGTCCGGGCGGGCACGGGTGCGGGCACGGGTTCGACTTTGATGTGGCGGTTGCGGACGACGGTACGGGACGCGCCGGGATCGCTGGCCGTGCTGTGCACGGCTCTGGCGGAGCACGGGATCGACATTCTCAGCCTGCAGACGCATCCGCTGACCGAGGGCACGGTGGACGAGTTCCTGCTCCGGGCGCCCGAGGAACTGTCGGCCACCGAGATCGGCCGGGCCGTGTCGGCGGCGGGCGGCACCGGGACCTGGATGGAGCGCGGCGACGCCCACGACCTGGTGGACGCGCCGACCCGGATCCTCGGCCTGGCCACGCGTACGGCACTGGACGCGGCGGAACTCCCGCTCGCGCTCAGGGAGTTGCTGGGGCGCTGCACGATCCGCTCGCTGCCCGCGACCGCTCCCGGCTCGTGCCGGGAGCAGGAGAGCGCCCCGCTCGAAGGGGTCTTGGAGGAGACGGTGATGCGGCTGCGGGCGCCGGAGGGTGGGGTGATCGTGGTGGAGCGGCCCTATCTGCCGTTCACGCCGACGGAGTTCGCGCGGGCGAGGGCCCTGGTGGAGCTGGACGCGCGGCTGGGGCCACGGATCCCGCGCGACCGGGACGTGCTGACACTGCCCGAGGGCAACGACATCATGGTCGGACGCGCCGACGCCGGGGATCTGCGGGCGGCGAAGGAGATGCACGAGCGGTGCTCTCCGCGCACGCTGGGCATGCGGTACCACGGACCGGTGGGTGACGCCGACCGGTATCTCCGGCACCTGCTCAGTCCCCGCTTCGGGCGGACGCTCGCGGCACGGACGACGTCCGGCCGTCTCGTCGGACTCGGGCACCTCCTCTGGGACGGTGACGAGACGGAGATCGCGCTGCTCGTCGAGGACGACTGGCAGCGGCGCGGGATCGGCGGCGAACTGCTGCGCCGACTGGTGGACATGGCGGCCGAGTCTGGCTGCGAGAACGTGTACGTGGTGACGCAGTCGTCCAACACGGGGATGGTCGCGGCGATGCGAGGGCTCGGACTGCCGATCGATTACCAGATCGAGGAGGGGACGCTGGTGATCACCGCGCGGCTGGACGAGGTGCGGGTGGTGGGGGCCGCGGAGGGGCGCCGAAGGGGTTGAGGAGGAGGTCGAGTGCCGGTGTGTGGCGGGGACCGGTCGGATGGCTCTCCGCGCCCGAACTGCTGACCGGCACGATCGGGCCGGTCCCTGCTTCCCGCACCCGATACACCGAACCCCGCACGCGGTAGCCCGTAAGCCGATCGCCGCACCCGCACCCGCACCCGCACCCGCACCCGCACAGGATCGAACCAGGGACCGGGGGCTTGGGGCGCCCCCCGGCGGCCCAAGCCCGTCCCGGTCGGCCCGGATCGAGCGGATGTTCCAGTCGCTCGGTCCGGGGCGACCGCGAGCGGCCCGAGCCGCCCGGAACTCAGGGACTCAAGACACTCAGGCCCGCCCCACCGACAGCTCGGCCCCCTCCTCCAGGACCCGCTCCCCCGCGGTCCGCTCCCCCAGGGCCTCGTCCAGGTCCGCCCACAGGTCGTCCACGTCCTCCAGGCCCACCGACATCCGCAGCAGCCGGTCGCTCACCCCGGCACCCCGGCGGTCCGACTCCTCCACGATGCGGTGGCTGATCGAGGCCGGGTGCTGGATGAGGGAGTCCACGCTGCCGAGACTCACCGCCGGAGTGATGAGCCGCACGGCGGCGATGACCTCGTGGGGGTCGCCGTGGACCTCGAACGCGATCATGGCGCCACCGATGCGCGGATAGTGGACACGGGCGACCCTCGGATCGGCGGCGAGACGGCGGACGAGTTCCGCGGCGGTCGCCGAGGCCGCGCGCACGCGGACGGGGAGGGTCGACAGGCCCCGCAGCAGGAGGTAGCCGGCGAGCGGGTGGAGGACGCCTCCGGTGGCGAAACGGATCTGCCGCAGCCGCCCGGCGAACTCCTCGTCACAGGCCACGATCCCGGCCATGACGTCACCGTGACCGCCGAGGTACTTGGTGGCGCTGTGCAGCACGAGCCGGGCACCCTGCTCGACGGGGCGCTGCAGGACGGGCGTGGCGAAGGTGTTGTCCGCGAGCAGCGGTACCGAGCCGCATGCGTGGGCGAGGCCCCGCAGGTCGAGTTCGGCGAGGGTGGGGTTGGCCGGTGACTCGACCAGCACAAGACCCGTGTCGGGCCGCAGCGCGTCCGTGACACCGGCCGGATCGACCCAGGTGACCTCGGTGCCGAGCAGCCCGGCGGTGAGGAGATGGTCGCTGCAGCCGTACAGGGGGCGTACGGCGACCACATGGCGCAGGCCCATCGAGGCGCGGACGAGGAGTACGGCGCTCAGGGCGGCCATGCCGCTGGCGAAGGCGACCGCGCTCTCGGTGCCTTCGAGACGGGCGAGGGCGGTCTCGAAGCGGGCGACGGTCGGGTTGCCGAGCCGCCCGTAGACGGGCGGCCCCTCCGGCTCGGCGCCGTCCGTGGCGAATGCGTCGATGCGGGCGGCCTCGCCCCGGCTGTCGTACGAGGGGTAGGTCGTCGACAGGTCGATGGGAGGGGCGTGCAGGCCCAGGCGCGCGAGGTCGTCGCGGCCGGCGTGCACGGCCTCGGTGGCCAGTGCTCTCGGCGTGGTGCGTGCGTGATCGTACGCGTGCGTGCTCGCTGAGTTCATGACATGAGGGTGAACATCGGACGGGCTGAGGCGACGAAGCGCCGTGTTACGTTCGGACAATGGCCGAATCCGTCGCACTCGATCCGGTGGACCTGCATCTTCTGCGTCTCCTGCAGAACGACGCCCGGACGACGTACCGGGATCTCGCCGCGCAGGTCGGGGTCGCGCCCTCGACCTGCCTGGACCGGGTGACGCGGCTGCGCCGTGCGGGCGTGATCCTCGGTCATCAGCTGCGACTGGATCCGGCCAAGCTGGGGCGCGGTCTGGAGGCGCTGTTGTCGGTGCAGGTCAGACCGCATCGGCGGGAGCTGGTGGGGCCGTTCGTGGAGCGGGTCAGGGCGCTGCCGGAGTCGCGGACCGTGTACCACCTCACCGGACCGGACGACTATCTGGTGCATGTGGCGGTCAGGGACATGGCGGATCTGCAGCGGCTGGTGCTGGACGGGTTCACGTCACGGCCCGAGGTGGCACGCGTGGAGACCCGGTTGATCTTCCAGCAGTGGGAGTGCGGCCCCCTGCTGCCGCCGGACGGGGAACGAATCCGGCCGACGTAAGGCTCTGGCACCCGTCAAGCGGCTGACGCCGCCCCCGTCGGCGTACCAAGATTGTCCGTATGTCTGACACCAAGAGCCCGCTGCCCCGTGCGGTCGCCGACGCGTTCGTCGACGACCTCGTCGCCCTCGACCCCGTGACCGGTACGTACCTGGGCGTGAAGGAGAGTTCCAGCAGGCTGCCGGACACCTCGCCGGCCGGCCAGGAGGCCCGCGCGGAGCTGATCCGGACGACGCTGGCGCGACTGGACGAGGCGGAGCGCCGACCGGGCGCGGACAGCGACGCGGAGCGCCGGTGCGCACGCCTGCTGCGCGAGCGGCTGTCGGCGGAGCTGGCCGTGCACGAGGCCGACGAGGGCCTGCGCGCGGTCGGCAACATGGTCACGCCGCCCCACGAGGTACGGGAGGTCTTCACCATCACCCCGGCGGAGACCGAGGAGGACTGGGCCGCGATCGCGGAGCGGCTGCGCGCGGTGCCGACGGCGTACGCCGGCTATCGCGAGTCCCTCGCGCTCGGCCTGGAGCGGAAGCTGTACGCGGGCCCGCGTCCGACCGCGACCTTCATCGGCCAGCTCACCGAGTGGGCGGACACGGACGGTTCGGGACGCGGCTGGTTCGAGGAGTTCGCCGCCGCGGGCCCGGAGTCGCTGCGCGCCGAGCTGGACGAGGCCGCCCGCGGGGCGACCCGGGCCGTCGTGGAGCTGCGGGACTGGATGCGTGACGTGTACGCCCCGGAGGTCGAGGACGCGCCGAACACGGTCGGCCGGGAGCGCTACGGCAGGCTGGTGCGCTACTTCACGGGTTCGGACCTGGACCTCGACGAGGCGTACGCGTACGGCTGGGCCGAGTTCCACCGGCTGCTCGGCGAGATGCGGCAGGAGGCCGCGAAGATCCTGCCCGGCGCCTCGACGCCGTGGGTGGCGCTCGCACACCTGGACGAGCACGGCCGGCACATCGAGGGCGTCGACGAGGTCCGCGCCTGGCTGCAGTCCCTGATGGACGAGGCGATCGAGGCACTGGACGGGACGCACTTCGACCTCGCCGAGCCGGTCCGCAGGGTGGAGTCCTGCATCGCCCCGCCCGGCGGCGCGGCGGCCCCTTACTACTCGGCGCCGACCGAGGACTTCTCCCGTCCCGGCCGCACCTGGCTGCCGACGATGGGCGCGACCCGCTTCCCGGTGTACGACCTGGTCTCCACCTGGTACCACGAGGGCGTCCCCGGCCATCACCTCCAGCTGGCGCAGTGGGTCTACGTCAAGGACGACCTGTCCCGCTACCAGGCCACGATCGGCGGGGTGAGCGCCAACGCCGAGGGCTGGGCGCTGTACGCGGAGCGGCTGATGGACGAGTTGGGCTTCCTCAAGGACGCGGAGGAGCGGCTGGGTTACCTGGACGCGCAGATGATGCGCGCGGCCCGTGTCATCGTCGACATCGGTATGCACCTGGAGCTGGAGATCCCGGCGGACTCCCCCTTCCACCCGGGCGAGCGCTGGACCGTCGAGCTGGCCCAGGAGTTCTTCGGCGCCCACAGCAGCCGCCCCGCGGACTTCGTGGAGAGCGAGCTGACCCGCTATCTGACGATGCCGGGGCAGGCCATCGGCTACAAGCTCGGCGAACGCGCCTGGCTCCTCGGCCGGGAGAACGCCAGGCGCCGCCACGGCGACGCGTTCGACGCCAAGGCCTGGCACATGGCCGCACTGTCCCAGGGGTCCCTGGGCCTGGACGATCTGGTGGACGAGCTGTCCCGGCTGTGATCCGGGCCGGCCGGGCCCGTCACCCGCGACCGGGCCCGGCCGCCGCTCCGGTTCCACCGCCGCCCGCTCCCCCGGCACCGGCACCGTTCTCGTGGGCCCCGCCGCGGCCGGTCCGGCGCGGGTCGGCCGGGTTCAGCCCGTCAGCGGTCTGAGCCGGACGAGACCGAGCCAGGTCCGCGGGCCCGTCGCGACACGGGCCGCGCGCACCCCGTAGCGGCCGGGGGCCAGCTCCACCCGTACATGGTCCCGCCCACGGAAGGCGTCCCCCGGGCAGGCGGCGTCGAACAGGACGACCGGACCCGGCACCCGCCACCGCGCCTCCGGCTCCCAGTCGGCCGCGTCGAGCGCGGCCGGGACGTCCGCGAGGAGCCCGGCCCCCGAGTCGGCGGCGTACCGGCGCACGAAGGTGCCGTGCTCGGGCAGATACGTGGTGGCGGCGGGCTCACGTCCCAGGACCAGGGCGCGGGTGTCGCCGACCGGCAGCAGGCCGATGTGTCCGTCGAGGTCACAGGCCCGGTCGTAGTCGGACGACGTCTCGTCGCCGTCGGCGCCCGCCCAGAACGGCAGCACCGCTTCCGGCAGCGCTATGAGCGGTCCGCCGCCCGACTCCACCCACCGCACCGCACCGGGGGCCACCGCCGTATCCGTGTATCGCGCCATGCCCAGAAGCTACACGGCGCCCGTACGAGGGAACTGACCGCCCCGGCAGGCTTGTTGACAACCTGTCAGCAGCCGCAGTCGGCGGTGTCCACCGGAGCGGTCAGCGGGTCGGCCGCGCGCCGCGTCCCGCCCTCCCAGGTCTCGTAGGCGAAGCCCTCGCGCGCCCAGTACTCGAAGCCGCCGAGCATCTCCTTGACCTGGAAGCCGAGTTCGGCGAGGGCGAGGGCGGCACGGGTGGCGCCGTTGCAGCCGGGGCCCCAGCAGTAGGTGACGACCGGCACGGACCTGTCGAGGAGCAGCTCGGCCTGTGCCGGGACGAGCGCGGTGGGCAGGTGGACCGCGCCCGGGATGTGGCCCTGGTCCCAGGACTCGGTGGAGCGGGAGTCGAGGAGCACGAAGCCGGGGTCGCCGTCGGCGGCGAGGGCGGCGGCCACGTCCGACGCGTCGGCGTGGAAGACCAGACTGGCCCGGAAGTACGCGGCCGCCTCGGCGGGGGCCGCCGGGGCGACCCTCAGGACGGGGTTGACGGCGGACGTGCTGACACTCATGGACCGGCCTCTCCCTCGCGGAGCCGTTCGGCTCCGTCTCCCTGACCAGGAATCTACGGCCGTCGAGCCCCGGCAAGAAGGGGTGATCCACGGCCCCGGCCTTGTTCGGCCGGGGATTCACCTGCTATTCCTCGCACATGACCACGCAATCCCCGTACGAGCCCGACGCCACCGACTGGCGCATCCTCGACATCCTCCAGCGCGAGGGCCGGACCGGCTTCGCCGAGCTGGCCCGGGCCGTGTCGATGTCGGCGAGCGCCGTGACCGAACGGGTGCGGCGGCTGGAGGAGGCCGGGGTGATCCAGGGGTACGCGGCCGTCGTGGACCCGGAACGGCTGGGGCTGCCGATCCTGGCGTTCGTCCGTCTGCGCTACCCGCACGGGAACTACAAGCCCTTCCACGACCTGGTGGCCGTCACGCCCGAGATCCTGGAGGCGCATCACGTCACGGGCGACGACTGCTTCGTGATCAAGGTCGCCGCCCGTTCGATGCGTCATCTGGAGGAGGTGTCGGGCAGGCTCGGCGCGCTGGGGTCGGTCACGACGAGCGTGGTCTACTCCTCACCGCTCCCCCGGCGGCCCCTCGGTCACTGACCGCGCTGCCGCACGACCGACCCCGTGCGCTCCTTCACGACCTCCAGCTGGGCGTGGACGCGCCGCCGCAGATCCGCCACGTGGCTCACGATGCCGACGCTGCGGTCGCGTTCGCGGAGCGCGTCGAGGACGTCGAGCACCTCGTCGAGGGTCTGGTCGTCGAGGCTGCCGAACCCCTCGTCGACGAAAAGGGTGTCGAGCCGCACTCCCCCCACCTCGTCGGTGACGACGTCGGCCAGCCCGAGGGCGAGCGCGAGGGAGGCGAAGAACGTCTCGCCGCCGGAGAGCGTGGCCGTGTCCCGCTCCCTCCCGGTCCAGGCGTCCACGACGTGCAGTCCGAGCCCGCTGCGCCCACGCCCGGACCGGTCGTCGGAGTGGACCAGGGTGTAGCGGCCGGAGGACATGCGCTGGAGCCGTACGGTCGCGGCGGCGGCGACCTGCTCCAGACGGGCGGCGAGGACGTACGCCTCCAGGCGCATCCTGCGCTCGTTGTCGGCCGAGGTGCCGGCCGCGAGACCCGCCATCCGGGCGACGCGCTCGTACTCCTCGCGCAGCGGCGCCAGCCGGCGTACGGACGCGGTCGCCCGCGTGGAGAGCCGGTCCAGTTCGGCGCGGCGCCCCTCGGCGGCGTCCCACCCGGAGACGGTGTCCTGGAGCCGCCGGGCGGCGGCCGTGGCGGCCCGCTCTGCGGCGGCGAGGTCGGCGGGCGGCCGCTGGGCCGCGGCGGCCGTCTCGGCCTCGGCGAGGACGGCCCGTACGGCGGCCTCCTCCGACTGCCGGGCGTCGAGGCGGTGTTGCAGGTCGCGGTGGGCGGCGGCGTCGAGGACGGCGGCGGCAGCGGCCGACGGTGTGTCGAACCCGGCGCGGAACGCCGCGTCGGCGAGACGCGCGTCGGCCTCCTTCAGGCGCCGCGCGGTGTCCTCGGCCGTCCGCACCGCCTCGGCGGCCTCGCCGAGGAGCCCGGCCAGCGATTCCCACTGCGCGGCGCGCGTGGCCACGCTCTCGGCATCACCCCGGGCCTGGCTCAACTCCCTTTCCAGGGTTGCCCGTTCCCGCTCCAGCGCGTCCCGCCGGGTGTTACGGGTCGCGGCCCGCACGGCCGCCTCCCGCTGGGCGGCGAGCCGCCGGTCGCGCTCCCGCTCGGCGTGCAGCAGGGCCTCCTGCGCGGGATGCAGCCCGGATGCGCCGGCCCGCGCCCGCGCATACTCCTCGGTCAACTCCTCGACCAGCGTGGCGAGTCGCTCCGTCGGCGCG
The DNA here is from genome assembly GCF_042802995.1 of Streptomyces sp. NPDC057438. Classification (NCBI taxonomy): domain Bacteria; kingdom Bacillati; phylum Actinomycetota; class Actinomycetes; order Kitasatosporales; family Streptomycetaceae; genus Streptomyces; species Streptomyces sp. NPDC057438. Next base: position 15,327 of record NZ_JBHVDD010000009.1, on the reverse strand, counting down.
TCACCGGCCTCGGCGCTCGCCGCCGCGTACGCCTGCCGGACGACTCCCAGCCGATGCTCCGCCTCGGCCCGCTCCTCGTCGGCCCGCTGGACCGCGGCGAGCGCCCGCTCCTCCGTCTCCCGGTCCACATGTCCGGCGACCTTCCGGGCGGGCTCGGGGTGTTCGGTGCCGCCGCAGACGGCGCACGGCTGCCCCTCGACCAGTGCGGCGGCGAGTTCCGCCGCGATGCCGGACAGCCGCTGTTCCTTGAGGTCGAGCCAGTGGGCGCGGGCTTCGACGGCTCGTTCGGCGAGCCGGAGCACGCGCGCCTGCGCGTCCTCCGTGTCACGCCCGAGCTGATCACGCTGCCGCGCGGCCGCGAGCCGCTGCTCGGCGGGGTCCCGCCGCACGGCGAGCTGTTCGGCGCGGGTGGCGGCCTCCTGGGCGGACTCGATCCGGGTCCGCAGCTCCGCGCGGGTCGTCTCCCACTCGGCGAGCCAGCTCTCGGCGTCCTGGAGGACCTCCTCATCGGCCCGCTCCTCGCTGTCCGACTCCGCCCGTTCGGTGAGGAGCTCGGCAAGGCGCCGCTCCGCACGACGGGCCGACGCCAGCCCGCCCAGCTCCTCCGCCGCCCTGCGGGCCGCGGCGGACAGTCCGGCGGCCCCCTCGTCGGCGTACGTCCCCGGCAGCCGCGCCCGCACCCCCTGCTCGTCCGCTCGCGCCCGCCGGTGCGCGGCCTCGGCCTCGTCCCGCAGCTCCAGGGCGGGCACCACGGCCTCCGCCTTGCGGGCCCGCTCCATGCGCGCCCGGTCCTCGCGGTGGGCGCCGGCCCGCTCCTCCAGCCGTGCGGCCCGCTCGCGCGCCTGCGCGAACCGCACCTGCAGCCGAGCCACTTCGCGTACGTCGGCCAGGTCCCGGTCGGCGGCGGCGCGCGCCGACTCGGCCGCCGCCCGCGCGCAGTGGGCGATCGTGAGCCGTTCGCGGGCGGTGCTGCGGACGACGGCGGCCCAGCCCAGCACAGCGTCGGCGAGACCCGGGTCGCCGGGCGCCAGGTCGGGCGGCTCCGGGGCGTCCCCCGCCGCCTGCTGCATCCGGTGGACGTCGGCGAGCAGGTCCGCGTCGCCCTCGCGGACCTGGGCCTCGGTCGCCCGGCGCCGGTCGGCGAGCCGCTTCTCGACGGCGGCGAAGTGGTGGGTGTCGAAGAGACGGCCGAGCAGTCTGCCCCTCGCCTCGGCGTCGGCACGCAGGAACCGTGCGAAGTCGCCCTGTGGCAACAGCACGACCTGGCAGAACTGCTCCCGGCTCATCCCCAGGACCTGGGTGATCTCCTCGCCGATCTCCTGGTGCGAGCGGCTGAGGTCCTTCCAGGAGGCCGCCGCCGCGTCGTACTCGCGCAGCCGGCTCTGCGCTTTGTCGACCGTGGTGCCCGACCGGTTTCCCTTCTTGGGCCGTTCCCAGGGCGGCTGCCGGGTGATCTCCAACCGGCGTCCGGCGACGGTCAGTTCGAGGCGGACCTCGGTGCGCGTCGCCGGTGCCGCGTGGTCGCTGCGCAGGGTCGTGCCCTGGCCGTTCTGCCGGGCGCCCGGCACCGCGCCGTAGAGCGCGTAGCAGACGGCGTCCAGGACCGAGGTCTTGCCGGCGCCGGTCGGGCCGTGCAGCAGGAAGAGGCCGGCCGCCGAGAGAACGTCGAAGTCGACGGACTGGGTGCCGCCGAAGGGACCGAAGGCGGTGATGTCGAGCCGGTGGAGCCTCATCGGCCACCTGCCACGCCGGCCGGGCGGGGCAGCGTGCCGGCCCGGCGGGGCGAACCGGGGGTCCGGTGCCCGGCGGCCGCCGTTCGACCGGTCGTCGGCGGAGGACCTTCCGGCCGGTACGGACGACTCGCCGGAACACCCCGGCCGTTCGCCGGAGGGGCCGTCCGGCGGCACCCGCGGCTCGCCGCCGGACGACCCGCCCGGCAACGCACCGCGCAGGCCGTACAGGCCGCCCGGTGGACCGGGCGGCACGTCGGACGACCCGCCCCGCCACTCACGGGGCACACCGAGCGCCCCACCCGGGGCCCCACGCCACACACCGTCCCTCGCACGCGGCGGAACGTGCGGCGCCTCGGACAACCCGCCCGGCCACGCATGCGGCCCACCGGGCGCCCCACCCGGCGGCCCACGCCACTCGCCGATCCGAACACCCAGCCCCGCACGCCCCACACCGAGCAACCCACCCCGCCACCCACGCCCCACACCGACCGACCCACCCGACGGCCCGCGCCCTCCGCCGACCGGCCCACGCCCCCCATCAGGCGGTGCACCCTGCGGCGCACGCGGCCCACCGGGCGCCCCACCCCGCGCCACCCACAGCTCATCGAACAGCCTCCCGAACCGATTCATCGGCCCTGACCGCGTCGAACGCGTCCCTGAGCACGGCCCGTTCGTGCGCGTCGGGTCCCGTGCCGCGGACATGGGCGACGAAGTCCTCGGCGATCTGCTGGTCGTCGCGGCCGGCGAGGCGCCGGGCGTAGGAGACGTCCGGGTCGCCGGGGGCGCGTTCGGGGTCGAAGACGAGGCTGAGCGTGTGCGGGAAGCGGGCGCAGAGCCGGGCCATGGGCTCCGCGGGCCGGACCGGGTCGGTGAGCGTGGCCTCGACCCACGCATCCTCGTGCCGGGCCAGCTCCGGTTCGGCGAGCAGGTCGTCCAGCCTGCCCCGTATCCGGGCGAGCGGGCGGGGCACGGGGCAGTCGATCCGCTCGGCGTCGACCGAACCGTCGGGGCCGAGATCCACCAGCCACATGCTCTTGCGGTGGTCGGCCTCGGAGAAGGAGTACGGCAGCGGGGAACCGGAGTAGCGGACGCGGTCGGTGAGGGTCTGGCTGCCGTGCAGATGGCCCAGCGCCACATAGTCGACGCCGTCGAAGACGCCGGCCGGCACCGAGGAGACCCCGCCGACGGAGATGTCCCGCTCACTGTCGCTGGGCGCGCCGCCGGTGACGAAGGCGTGGGCCAGCACGACGGATCGGGTGCCCGGCGGGCGGGCGGCCAGGTCGGCCCTGACCCGGTCCATGGCGGCGGCGAGCACCGCCTCGTGGCTCGCCTTCTCGACCCCGAACTCGTCCTTCACCAGGGCGGGTTCGAGATAGGGCAGCCCGTAGAAGGCGACGTCGCCGTGGGTGTCGGGCAGCAGCACGGGGGTGCCCGCCGCCGAGGCCGCCGTCCGCAGGTGGATGCCCGCACGGCCGATGAGCCCCGCTCCGACGCCGAGCCGCCGCGCCGAGTCGTGGTTCCCGGAGATCATCACCGTGGGCACGCCCAGGTCGGCCAGACGGTGCAGGGCCTCGTCGAACAGCTCCACCGCCGCCAGCGCGGGCACCGCCCGGTCGTACACGTCCCCCGCCACCACCACCGCGTCCACCTCGCGCTCGCGCGCGGTCGTGACCAGATGACCGATGAACTCGGCCTGCGCGCCGAGCATGTTCACCCGGTGGAACGCCCGACCGAGATGCCAGTCGGAAGTGTGCAGCAGCCTCATGATCCTCGAACCTAACAGGCGGGTCGGACATCACGGGCGCCTACCGGCGAACCGACCCGCGTACGCCGGTACGCCCGGTCACGCGTCCCCGTAGGCCTCGCCCCCGAGTTCGAACCCGGCCGTGCCCGCGGTGGTGTCGGCGAGCCAGGCGCGGAACGCCCCCACCTCGGCGTCGGGCAGCCCGATCTCGATGGTGACCGCCTCCGCGTACCGCACGTCACGGACCTCGCGCCCGGTGGACCGCAGGTCGTTCTGCAGCTTGCCGGCCCGCTGGTGGTCGACGGTCACCGTGGCCAGCCGGAAGCGCCGGCGGGTGATGCCCCCGAGCGCGTCCAGGGCCTCGCCCACGGCACCGCCGTACGCCCTGATGAGTCCGCCGGCGCCCAGTTTGACCCCGCCGTAGTACCGGGTGACGACGGCGACGACGTACCGCATGTCCCGGCGCAGCAGCATCTGCAGCATGGGGACGCCGGCGGTGCCGCCGGGTTCCCCGTCGTCGCTCGCGCGCTGGACGGCCGCGTCGGCGCCGATGACGTAGGCGTAGCAGTTGTGGGTGGCGTCGGTGTGCTCCCTGCGGACGGCCGCGACGAAGTCCTGGGCCTCCTGTTCGGTGGCCGCCGGGGCGAGCGCGCACAGGAACCGTGATCGGTTGACCTCGGTCTCGTGCACGCCGGCGCGGGCGACGGTGCGGTACTCGTCCTGCATCCGGCCAGCCTATGCGCAGGCCGGCGCCCGCCCGCGCGGGGCGTCGGCCGGGAGTCGAGGGCTGGGGGGCCGGGCTGCCGGCCGGGGGTTGTTCAGGGCCGCTTTCTCCCCCTGGCCACGATCACGTCCGTCAGCAGTGCCGTGCCCGGGGCGAGCGCGGACCAGGTCGCGCCGTGCCAGGAGAGGAAGGCGATCGCCGAGGTGGGGAACTTGGTCCGTACGTCGTCCAGCGCGCCGTCGAGCGCGTCGCCGGCCAGGTCCAGCACCAGTTGCTCCAGCCCCGGGTTGTGACCGACGAGCAGCAGCGTCCGCACATGGCCGGGGGTCTCGCGCACCACGTCGAGCAGCTCGGGTACGTCGGCCGCGTACACCCGCCCGTCGTAGCGCACGGGCGGTGGCGTCCCCCACTGCGCGGAGGTCAGTTCCCAGGTCAGCCGTGCCCGTACAGCCGTGGAGCACACGGCGAGGTCGGGCAGGCAGTCCACGTCGGCGAGGGCCCGCCCGACGGCGGGGGCGTCACGCCGGCCGCGGGGTGCCAGGGGGCGCTCGTGGTCGGGGACGCCCACGGGCCAGGCGGACTTGGCGTGGCGCAGGACGACGAGTCGGCGCAGCGGGCCCGCGCCGGCGCGGGGCGTCATGCCGTCGCCCCGATCTCCCGGGTGAGTTCCAGCCCGAGGAGCCGGTCCGCGTAGGCGTAGGTCTCGAACCGGGCGCCGTCGGGGATGTCCGGTGCCCGTTCCACGTCCCGCAAGACGTCGAGCACCGCGCGTACGTCGAGGTCGTCGTCCCAGGCGTCCCGCAGTGCCTCCCGTACGGGCTCGGGGACCGGCCTCGACGGACGGGTCGCCCAGGCCGCCACCGACCCGCGCCAGTGGTCGAGCGTGTCAGCGGCCTCGCCGACGGCGGTGGCGTCGAGGGTCACGGGGGTCCGGCGCGGGTGGCTGAGGAGAGCGAGTCGCAGGGCACTGCCCGCCGCGTCCGACTCACCGGCCCAGGCCACCGGGCCCACCTCGATCCCGATCCCGGGGCCGGAGCCGGGGTCGACCGACTCCCCGGGGCCGGAGCCGGAGTCGACCGACTCCCCCGGGCCGGTCACGTGCAGGACCTGCCGCCCGCCCCGTGTCGTCCCGGGGTTCTCGCTCTGCCGGATGCCGAGGTCGTCGGCCCGCTCCCGCAGGGCGGCGGGCGGGTCGGCGACCAGGAGCACCGGGCTCCCGCCCAGTTCGAGAGCGCGGGCGAGGACATCGGCGACCAGCAGGACGCGCAGCGCCGAGGGGGTGTCCCCCGCAGCGTGGGCATGGACCCGGGTGAGCGCCCTGCGGATCTCGGCGGGCTCGCCGGTCCGGGCGTCAGTGATACGCAGCACGGGCTGAGCGTAGGCGCGACGACGGCCGAACGCAGTGCGGACGACGCCATTGTCGAGATCGAGCCGGACGCCCGGGGCACCTGGGCGCGGGAATTCGCCGTGCCCCTCCCGCTGTTGCCGCAGGCAGCCCCCACATCAGGACGCCCCCGCAGGGCACCCGGCCAGAACAGAGGAGACGGCATGTACGGCGATCCCGCCACGATCCGCAAGGTCCTGACGGAACTCGGCGACACCTGGGCCGTCGTCGGCCTGTCCGGCAACCGCGGCCGCGCGGCGTACGGCGTCGCGGAGGTCCTCCAGCGCTACGGCAAGCGTGTCGTCCCGGTGCACCCCAAGGCCGAGACGGTCCACGGCGAACAGGGCTACGCCTCGCTCTCCGACATCCCCTTCGCCGTGGACGTCGTCGACGTCTTCGTCAACAGCGACCTCGCGGGCCCCGTCGCCGACGAGGCCGCCCGCATCGGCGCCAGGGCGGTCTGGTTCCAGCTGGGCGTTCTCGACGAGGCGGCCTACCACCGCACCCGGGCGGCGGGCCTGGACATGATCATGGACCGCTGCCCGGCGATAGAGATCCCGCGCCTGCCCGCCGACGCCTGAACCCTCCGGTGAGCCCCCGTCCCGGGGAGCGCGGCGCCTCCCTCCCGTGCGCCCCGGGGCTCGGGCAACCGCGCGACAGGTCCACCCCGGCCTCACTCGTGCGCGACGACCACCACGGGCACCCCCGCGTGATGGAGCAGCGCGTGCACGACCGGCCCGACGTGCGCCCCCACCGGCGCGTGCCGCACGCGCCGCCCGACCACGACGAGGGAGGCGTCCCGGGACGCCTCCAGCAGATGCTCCGCCGCCTTCCCCCGCCGTGACTCCTCCACCACGTCGACCCCCGGGAACTCCCGCCGCCACGGCACCAGCACCTCGTGCAGCGTGCCGGCCTCCACCTCTCCCACGTCGGCATCGAGATCGGCCTCCAGACCGGGCCTCTCCCGCAGCCCGGAGTGCGGCGGACGCCAGTCGTGCAGTATCCGCAACGGCGTCCCGCGCACCTCCGCCGCCTCGAACGCGAACCCGATCAGGGTGTGGTCCGGCTGCACGGTGTCCAGCCCGAGCACGACGGGCCGGAACGGCGCCAGGGCGGACGGCGCCCCGGTGGCGCCCGGCGCATGCTCGTCCTCGGCCCGCTCCTCCGCCCGCACGAGCACCACCGGCCGCTCGGTGTGCGCGACGACGTGCAGCCCGACCGAGCCGAGCAGAAAGCCGGCCAGCCCGCTCAACCCGCGGGACCCCAGGACCAGCAGTTCGCCTTCGTGCGCGACCCGCACCAGCTCCTCGCTCGCCCGCCCCGTCAGCTGCGCGACGCTCACGTCGACCCCGGGGTGCCGCAGCCGTATCCCGTCGGCGGCCTCCCGCAGCACCCTCCCGACGCCGGTCTCCCCCGAAGCACCCGGCCCCGCCCGCCCGTCCAGCCCGTCCGCTCCCGTGGCCGGACCCAGTACCGGCTCCCGCCCCATCGGCTCGGGAACGGGCTCCCAGACGTTGACCAGCCGCAACGGCAGCGCGCGGAGCCGCGCCTCCCGGGCCGCCCAGTCGGCGGCGGCCAGGCTCTCGCGCGAACCGTCGATACCCACGGTGACGGTGCGGAACATGGGGCGCACCTCCTGAGGTCGAGGTCTGTTTCCAGCATCGCCGCAGGGCGGCGGATCCGCAGGGGCGAGAATCGGACCATGCTGAGCATCGGTTCCGTGGTGATGGGTGCGTCCGACGTACGGCGGGCCACCGCGTTCTGGACACAGGCCCTCGGGTACGTCCCGCGTGAGGAGCCGGAGGACGACTGGGTCGTCCTGGTGCATCCGCGGGGCACCGGCGTCCAGCTCTCCCTCACCCTCAGCGAGACCCCGGTGCAGGAGCGCCCGCGGGTGCATCTGGACCTCTACGCGGGCAACGCGGCGGACCAGGCGGCGGAGGTCGAGCGGCTGGTGGGCCTCGGAGCGCACCGCGTGGCGTGGGACTCCTATCCGGCGGGCGCCGACTTCGTCGTCCTGGCCGACCCGGAGGGCAACCGCTTCTGCGTGATCGACACCGGCCGGGAGTGAGGCCGGGGCGCCTCCGTACGCCTCACACCGGCAGCAGCCGCGTCACCAGCTCCCCGAGCCGCCGCGCGTTCCGGCAGGCGTGCATGTCGACGATCTCGGCGTAGACGAGGGCGGCGGAGTCGCCCGTCCCCCACTGTTCGGGCGACTCGGGGTTCAGCCAGTGGACGCGGCGGGCGCGGGCCGCGATGCGCCGCAGTGCCTCCGCGCGCGGGTCGAACCCGTTGGTGCGGGCGTCCCCGAGCACGATCACCGACGTACGGGGGCCGATCGCGTCGAGGTGGCGCTCGGCGAACTCCCCGAGCGCGGAACCGTAGTCACTGCTGCCGTGCCAGCCGGAGACCGCGGCCTCGCCGGCGATCCGGCGGCCGAGTCCGGCGGGATCGGCCTCGCCGTTGGTGACGAGGCCGGTGACCTCGTCGACGCGGTTGACGAACGCGTACACCCGCACCTTGCTGAACTGGTCCCGCATCGCCTGGACCAGCAGCATCGTGAAGTTGGCGAATCCGGCGACCGATCCGGACACATCGCACAGCAGCACGATCTCCGGACGCGCGGGCCGATGCCGCCGATACGCCGGGCGCAGCGGCACCCCGCCGGTGGACAGTGAGCGCCGGAGCGTGCGCCGGATGTCGATCTGGCCGCGCGCGGCCCTGCGCCGCCGGGCGGCCAGCCGGGTCGCGAGCTTGCGGGCCAACGGCTGGACCGTACGGCGTAGTCCGACGAGCTGCTCGCGGCTCGCGACGAGGAAGTCGACCTGGTCGGCACCGCGGGCGATGCCCCGTTGGGCGATCATCTCCGCGCCCCGCCGCTCGGCGACCCGCCGCCGCGCCTCCGTACCCACCCGTCTCCGGAAGTCCTCGATACGGCGCCGGATCTCGTCGGCGTCCAGCCGGTCGGTGAACCCACCCGCTCCGAGACCCGAGCCGGAACCGGAACCCGAACCGGCTTCGGAACCCGAAACGGATCGCGCACCCGCACCCACGCCGACACCCGTACCCAGTCCGAATCCGCCGCCGAATCCCATGCGGAACCCGCCACCGCCCCCCGCACCCGGGACACCGGCGCCCTCCCCGCCGTCCGCGCGCGCACCCGCCAGTATCCGAGCCAGCAGTGTCTGCGGACGGAGGCGGTCCAGCGTCTGGTGGGCGGACCAGCCGTCCGCACCCGGCGAGCCGTAACGGCCGAGCAACTCCACGGCCTCGGCCGCGAGCCGGGTGAGTGCCGCCGTGTCGTTCGCGGCGAGCGCCTCGGCGAGCCGGTCGCGCAGCTCGTCCCGGTCCCCGGCGGGCGCACCGCGCGCCGCCGCCAACTCCCCCACCCCCAGCGGGAAGTACAGCTCGAAGGCCGCGTCGAACACGGCCCGCTGGCGGTCCGCGCGCAGCAGCGCCGCCGCAAGCCCCTCGCGGATCCGCTCCCGGTCGGCGAGGCCCAGCACCTCCAGGACGGCCGCCGCGTCCACGGTCTCGCCCGGCCCGATCCGGATCCCGTGGCCGCGCAACGCCCGTACGAACGCGGTCAGCCGGTCGGCCAGCGCGGAGCCGGGCGTCGGGTCGCCGGCGTCACGGGCCCCGGCGCTCATACCAGCGTCAGCTTCCGCGCGGCCTTCTCGATGTCGTCCTGGTGCTTGAGGATCACTCCCAGGCTGTCCCGGACGACGTTCTCGTCCAGGGTGTCCGCGCCGAGGGCCAGCAGGGTACGTGCCCAGTCGATGGTCTCGGCCACGGAGGGGGCCTTGCGCAGCTCCATCTCGCGCAGCGCGCCGACGACCCGGACCAGGGAGTCGGCGAGTGCGAGGTCCAGACCGGGAACCCTGAGGCGTACGATCCGCCGCTCCAACTCCGCGTCGGGGAAGTCGAGATGGAGGAAGAGACAGCGGCGGCGCAGGGCCTCGGACAGTTCACGGGTGGCGTTGGAGGTGAGGACCGTGAAGGGGCGCCGGGTGGCGGTGATCGTGCCCAGCTCCGGGACGGTGACCTGGAAGTCGCTGAGCACCTCGAGGAGCAGCCCCTCGACCTCGACGTCCGCCTTGTCGGTCTCGTCGATGAGCAGGACCGTCGGCTCGTCGCCCCGGATCGCGGTCAGCAGGGGGCGGGTGAGGAGGAACTCGTCGCTGAAGATGTCGGTGCGGGTGTCGTCCCACGCCTCGTCGCGTCCGGCGGTGATGCGCAGCAGCTGCTTGGCGTGGTTCCACTCGTACAGGGCGCGGGACTCGTCGATGCCCTCGTAGCACTGGAGCCGGACCAGCCGGGCGGCACCGACGCGGGCGACGGCCTTGGCCAGCTCGGTCTTGCCGACGCCCGCCGGGCCTTCCACCAGCAGCGGCTTGCCGAGCCGGTCGGCCAGGAAGACGGTGGTGGCGACGGCCGTCGAAGCCAGGTATCCCGCTTCGGCGAGCCGTGCGGCGACATCGTCCACGGAGGCGAAGAAGCCGGTGCCGGGGCTGTCCGGGCGGATCTGCGCGTCGCCCGCGCCCCTGCCGGTGGTCTCGGCGGTCTCGTCGGTCATGTGGCCCGTCCCCTCACCCGGCGTACGAGGCCGCTCCCCGACACCCTCCCCCAAGTTACCAAGCGGTCGCTTTTGCTGTCCCGGCCTCCCCACGACCCGCCCGCGCCGCCAGCACGACTCACCCTCCGACTCCCGCCGCCTACGCGGTCACGACCAGCCGCTCCACCAGATCCGCCCACCCCAGCTCCAGCCGTTCGAGGGGCATCCCCCGCCGCTCCACCAGATGGTCGACGAGGCCGATGTCCAGGAATCCCAGCAGGGTCTGCGCCAGCAGCTCGATGTCGCCGGCCGTCCTGGCACGGCGCAGCAGCATGCACAGGTGGCCCAGGCGGAGCTGGTTGGCCGGGCTGATGTGACGGCGGGAGACGTCCGCACCGGCGGCCAGGTAGAGGTCGCGGTGGGCGTACTCGTGACGGATGACGGCCACGCCGAAGGCCCGGAGCCGCTCGACGGGCGGCGCGTCGGGGCCGAGGGGCGGCGGGCCGGTCAGGAAGGCGGCCTGCAGCTCCCGCTCGTGGTGGTCGAGGAGCGCGACCATCAGCCCGATCCGGTCGCCGAACCGCCGGAAGACGGTGCCCTTGCCCACCTCGGCGGCGGTCGCCACGGCCTCCATGGTCAGCTTGGCGGCCCCGCCGTCGGCCGCCAGCCGTGCGGCGACCTCCAGCAGCCGGGTGCGGTTGCGGGCCGCGTCCGCGCGCAGTCGGGGCTGTTCGGGGGCGGTGGGGGCGAGGTTCAGCAGTCCGTCGAGGGGGTCGGGATCCTGAGGCGCCGGAAAGGGCGGCAGCGACTCTTTCATGAAATGAGCGTAACGCTCACCACAGAGAAGTGGACCCCGGTCCGGATAGCTGCTACAAATTTCAACGGACCCTGGTCCGTTTAGTTTGTCCCCGCGTGCTCACCCTTGCTAGGAGTCAGCTCATGTCCGTACGCATCCTCGCGCTCGTCGGCAGCCTTCGCGCCGGTTCGCACAACCGCCAGCTCGCCGAGGCCGCCGTGAAGCACGCCCCGGAGGGCGTCACGATCGAGCTGTACGAGGGCCTGGCCGACGTCCCGTTCTACAACGAGGACATCGACACGGAGGCCGCCCTCCCGGCCACCGCCGCGCGGCTGCGCGAGGCGGCCGGCCAGGTCGACGGCTTCCTCCTCTTCTCCCCCGAGTACAACGGCACCATCCCGGCCGTCCTGAAGAACGCCATCGACTGGCTGTCGCGTCCGTACGGCGCCGGCTCCTTCACCGGCAAGCCGGTCGCCGTGGTCGGCACCGCGTTCGGCCAGTTCGGCGGCGTGTGGGCGCAGGACGAGACCCGCAAGGCCCTCGGCATCGCCGGCGCCACGGTCCTGGAGGACGCCAAGCTCTCCATCCCCGGTTCGGTCGTCCGCTTCGCCGAGACCCACCCGGCGGACGACGCCGAGGTCGTCACCGGCCTGACCGCGGTCCTGGAGCAGCTCAGCGCCCAGGCCGGCACCGTCGCCGCCTGATCGGGCGGCTGTCGTACGACGCCGGGGTCCGGGCCGCGCGCCCGGGGCCCGGCGTCGGCGCTCCGGCACCCCGTCGCACCCGGCGGCCGGACGGTCAGACGACCCCCAGTCCCTCCAGCACGACCGCGTTGGGCAGTTCCGCCAGGGCCTTCCCCGGCACCAGCAGTTTGCCGCGCCGCCGCCCGCTGCCGACCAGGACGTACGGCAGGTCGACCACGGCGGAGTCCACCAGGACCGGCCACGACGCGGGCAGTCCCACCGGGGTGATGCCGCCGTACTCCATGCCGGTCTCCCCGGTGGCGGTGTCCGTCGACGCGAACGAGGCCTTGCGGGCGCCGAGCCGGCGGCGGACCGCGCCGTTGACGTCGACACGGGTGGTGGAGAGCACCACGCACGCGGCCAGAGTCGTCTCGCCGCCCCGCCTGCCCGCGACGACCACGCAGTTCGCGGACGTGTCGAGCAGGTCCTGCCCGTAGTGCTGGACGAACACGGCGGTGTCGGCCCACTCCGGGTCCGTGTCGACGTACAGGATCCGGTCGGCGGGCACGCTGCCGGACCAGGCGCGAACGGCGCCGGAGACCGGGCCCACGAGGTCGTCGAGGCAGTCGGGGGCGGGGGTGGCGTGGTCGAAGTCTCCGATGGGTGCGCGCATGGGCCGCACCGTAACAAAGCGCGGCGGGCGGCCGCGGCGACGGCTCAGTGCACGGCCGGCACCGACACCGTCAGCACCATCCGGGTCGGCACGTCCGCCCGGTTCGCGTACTCGTGCTCCGCGCCGGCCTCGAAGGTGACACTCGCACCGGCCGGCACCCGGTATTCCGTGCCCTCGACGGTGAGGGTCAGCTCGCCCTCCGTGACATGGGCGATCTCGACCGTGCCCACGGGGTGCGGGTCCGACCGGCTGCCCTCTCCCGGCATCAGCAGCCAGTCCCACATCTCCAGCGGGCCGGGCGCCTCCGCACCGGCCAGCAGCTTGCTGTGGCTGCCCGCCTCGGTGTGCCAGAGCCGGACCACCTGCTCGGCCGGGACGATCCGGACCCGGGACCCCCGCTCGTAGTCGAGCAGGGTGGTGATGCTGACGCCGAGCGCGTCCCCGATCTTCACGACGGTGCCGATGCTGGGGTTGGTGCGGGCCTGCTCGATCTGGATGAGCATGCCGCGGCTGACCCCGGCGCGGGTCGCGAGGGCGTCCAGGGTGAACCCCCGCTCGGTGCGCCAGCGCTTGACGTTCCGCGCCAGGGACTGGGTCAGCAGATCGAGATCCGACACATTCCGTCCAATATCCTCAAGGGGAGAGTTCACCGCGAGGCACCGCGGCGGGGTGCACCGGACACGCACCGAACTGTACTGCGCGGGGGCCGGGGCCTTGATCGCCCAGGCGGACTCCCCAGCGCCCTCCTAGGCGGACTCCCCCGCGCCCTGCGCGTCCCACTCGGCCAGGGCCAGCAGCTGCTTCGGCGTGACCCCGTCGGGGATCGGCACCGGCGCGGGCGTCCGGATCGGCGGCTGCCACCCCTCGGCGGGATCCCAGCGCCGCACGACCCGCGCGGGCGCCCCCGCCACCACCGAGTGGTCCGGCACCACCCCCCGCACCACGGCTCCCGCGGCGACCACCACGTTCCGGCCGACCCGGGCGCCGGGGAGGATCACCGCGCCCGTGCCGATCCAGCAGCCCGGCCCGATGGACACGGGGTCCATCCGCGGCCACTGCTTGCCGATCGGCTGGTGCGGGTCGTCGTAGGAGTGGTTCGTGGACGTCACGTACACGTACGGGCCGAAGTAGCAGTCGCTGCCGATGGTGACGGTGGTGTCGGCGATGACATGGCTGCCCCGGCCGAGGACGACACCGTCACCGATGCGCAGGATCGGCTCCGCGCCGAGGTCCAGATCGGGCATCAGCCCAGCGGTGAGAGTGACCTGCTCGCCGATGATGCAGTGGGAGCCGAGCTGGATCCACGGCTCACCGAAGACCGTGCCGAGCGGGAAGGCCAGTCTGGTACCCGTTCCCATCGCGCCGAAGCGGAAGGCGCCGGGCCGGTCGGCCGTCACCGACCCCGTGCGCTGCAGCCACGCCCAGCCCGCGTGGACGGCGCGCTGCGTGAGGCGGCCCCGCCAGGACGAGAACGTGTTCTTGCTTTTCGGCACCCGCTCACGGTACTCACCGCGCGGCACCCGCATGACGCCGTACGGCTGTGATCTTCACCCCACGGGATGCGCGTGCCATGGCTTACGGTGCGGGTGAGGACAGATCCTCATCCACCACCAGGAGGCGGCGATGAACCGGCAGCGGGCCCTGATCACGACGTTCGGCGGCAACAAGCCGGATGTGGAGGAGGCCGCGTTCGTCTCCCCCACGTCGGTGGTGATCGGTGACGTGACGCTGCGGCCGGGGTCGAGCGTCTGGTACGGGGCCGTACTGCGGGCCGAGTTCGAGCCGATCGTGATCGGCGCGGACGCCAACGTCCAGGACAACTGCACGCTGCACGTCGACCCCGGGTTCCCGGTCTCGATCGGCGCGCGGGTCTCCATCGGGCACAACGCGGTGGTGCACGGGGCGACGGTCGAGGACGACTGCCTGATCGGGATGGGCGCGACGGTGCTGAACGGCGCGGTGATCGGGGCGGGGTCGCTGGTGGCCGCGCAGGCGCTGGTCCCGCAGGGGATGCGGGTGCCGCCGGGCTCACTGGTCGCGGGCGTGCCGGCGAAGGTGAAGCGGCCGCTCACCGACGAGGAGCGGGAGTTGGTGACCCTGAACGGCACGCACTACGCGGAGCTGGCCGCGGCGCACCGGGAGGCGCAGGAGGAGTACGGCGCGTAGACCGTGCGCGGGGCGGGGCCGGTGCTGCGGTACACGCTCGGGTTTGGTGTTGTGGTTCGTGCTCGGGCCCGGTGTTGCGGTTTCGGCTCGGAGCCCGGTGCTCCGGCTCGGCCCCCGTCCACCGGTGCCGGTCCGCCGGTTTCGGGCCCGGCCGGCCCGGTCTCGCGGTCGCCACGGGACGGCGGTACGACGGGACGGCGGAGGTGCCACCTTCAGGCAGCCGGCCCCGCGCCCCTCAGGAGTCGGCGGGGACGAGTTCCCCGCCGGTCCGCTCCGCCGCTTCCGCCGCCTTCTTCGCCTTGCGCTTGATCACCAGCATCGACGTGACGCCGATGAGGACGGCCAGGACCAGGCCCAGCCAGGAGAAGCGCTTGAGCCAGGCCTCGGCGACGACTCCGACGTAGTAGATGACGGCTGTGGTGCCGCCGGCCCAGAGGATGCCGCCGAGCACGTTCGCGACGAGGAAGCGCCAGTAGGGCATCTGCAGGACTCCGGCGAGAGGGCCGGCGAAGATGCGCAGGAGGGCGATGAAACGGCCGAAGAAGACGGCCCACATGCCCCAGCGGTCGAAGGAGCGCTCGGCGACGGCGATATTGCTCTCGCTGAAGTGCTTGGGGAACCGCCGGTTGAGCTTGGCCAGCAGGGGACGCCCACCCTTGCGGCCGATCGCGTAACCGATGGAGTCGCCGATGATCGCCCCGGCGGTGGCGCAGGCGCCGAGGACGAACGGGTCGATGTCACCGTGCTGGGAGGCGAGCAGCGCCGACGAGACCAGGATGATCTCGCCCGGCAGCGGGATACCCAGGCTCTCCAGGCCGATGACCAGTCCCACCAGCAGATAGATGGCGAGCGGGGGCACTGTTTCGAGC